>JAUVPY010000346.1 GCA_030598425.1 Anaerolineae bacterium | reverse complement strand
GATTCGGAAGCACGCCAGGCCCAATTTGGACCGCGCATTGCAGCCGCAGAACAAGCAGAAGACCCAATCGCCTATTATCTGGCCCTGCGTGAGTATGTTTATTCCATTCCAGATGGGCACATCAGGCTGGATGGCGGTGATGAGCTTGGGTTACGAGAGGCGGCTATTGGCGGAGGATATGGATTGGCTGTCATTCAACTGGATGATGGTCGGGTAATCGCTGCTCTGGTGTCGTCGGATGGGCCGGCAGAGCAGGCGGGCATGGCTTGGGGAGCAGAAATAGTGACTTGGAATGATATTCCTATTAAACTGGCATTGGAACAAGTCTCAGCGCTTTGGTCTTCCAGGCCTCCTGCTACCCAAGAAGGACAACACATTCAACAACAGAATCTACTCACGCGTGCTGAAATCGGCACGCCGGTCACCATTACTTTTCGTAATCCCGACGAAACCGAGGTGAGGCAAGCCACTCTCACGGCTGTTGACGACCAAATGGTAATCTTGTATCGCTCAATGGAAATGGGGTTCCCTATTAAGGTGGAAAAGGGGAAAAGGGTCAGACCATCCGAGCCGGTAGAAGCGCGTATTTTGCCGAATGGGTATGGTTACCTCAAACTCAATTCTGAACCATTTAGTAGCCCGGCTGCTATAGACCCTGTGGGTGTCGTTCGTCGCGCTGTAGCCGACTTTATTGCCGCCGAAGTGCCCGGGGTTGTGATTGACGTTCGGCGCAATCGTGTGGTCAATGATCAGATGGCCCCGATGATGATGGCTTATTTTAGCACTCAGCCAATGTTTTATGAGCAGATCGCTTATATAGATGAATCAACGGGCGAATTAGAAGTCGTTGGTGATATCTTCTTGGAACCGGCCAGCCCAACCTATACCGGTCCGGTAGCGATGCTCATCGACAATGCCACCCTCAGTACCGGAGAAGGGTTTCCCTTGATTATGCAAGCCCTTCAGCGGGGGCCGGTCGTGGGCTTCTACGGCACAAATGGCTCATTTGGCATGTCGGGATCAATGGTAAGCTTACCGGGTGGCTACACAGTTCGCTACCCCAATGGAGCCTCGCTAGATGAGAAGGGGGTTATTCAGGGCGATAGTGACAGTTCGTTGCAGGGCGGCTTTGTGCCCGATGTGCGTGTACCGATCACGGAGGAAACAGTCAGAGCGATGTATGTTGATGGCCGTGATGTTGCCTTGGAAACGGCTATCACTTTGCTGGGAGCAACAATAGAGAACACTGGTTCACAATAGATGAAACGCTTGAAATCCTCTGAGGCGCTCTCCACCGGGACGCGCACCGCCGCCCAGGTCGCTGGGCGGATGGGAGTTGAGGGCAACTGGGGCACTGTCGGGACGGGCAATCGGGCTGACCTTATTCTGCTATCAGCCAACCCGCTGGACGACATTACCAACTCTCGGAGCATCGATGGCGTGATGGTGCGCGGCCAGTAGTTCCCCCGGTCGGAACTGGATGGGCTGGTGGACCAATATGTGGCCACGCACTAATATGCCGACACCCACCGCTTGACTATACCGCCGACCCGCGCTATCCTAGTTCAATTACCTCGCGCCCGGCTCTCACATTACCAGGCCCAAAAGAACTTTACATAATCCTATGAGCGAAAAGGTAACTGCTGCAACGTTTCAGTGGCTCCGCGCTTGTCGCTTCGCTTATGGTTGAATATGCGTGTGATTGGAGGTTGGCAGAATGCACGTCAAGAACCCCATACCGCGACTCGTAGTTGCTATTGCGTCCGGTCTCCTTATGCTGATGGTCGGCGCCTGGTTGCTCCCTTCTCGAACCAGCCCGGCCCAGGCATCCTCGTCGGTGGGGCTGCCTACCCAATTACAGGCCACCCAGGCCCTTACGATCTACCTGCCGCTCGTCTTTGGCGAGGAGGGTGGTTCGCCGCCGCCTCCGGACGGCTGGCTGGAAGCTGTGAATTACTATCGCGCCCTGGCCGGGCTGCCGGCGGTCAGCGAAAACGCGGACTACAGTTCGGGTGATCACTACCACGCCCGCTATATGGTCAAGAATGATTACATCGGTCACAGCGAGGACCCCGGTAATCCGTGGTACACACCCGAGGGCGCGTTGGCGGCAACCAAGAGCAACGTGATGGGCACCTCAAGGATCAATACCACCGATGTGGATGCCATTGATATGTGGATGGAGGGCCCGTTTCACGCCATCGGCATCATCGATCCGGAGCTGAATGAAGTTGGCTTTGGCAGCTACCGCGAGGACACCGGCTCCATACGCATGGCCGCCGCGTTGGACGTCATCAGGGGGCGAGGCAGTATTCCCCCCGGCGTGTCGTTCCCCATCCTGTTTCCGGGGGATGGGACCCAGGCGCTAGTGCTGTCTTACACCGGTGGTGAGAGCCCCGATCCCCTGAGCAGTTGCCTGGGCTACGCGACACCCAGCGGCCCCCCCATCCTGGTACAAATCGGCTCTGGGGGGCAGACGCCCGACGTGACGGCCACCTCGTTTCAAGAGAATGGCGTAGCCCGGGCACATTGCGTCTTCGACGAGACGGATTACACCAACCCGGACAGCTTCTACCAATCGCTGGGCCGCAACGTTCTTAACGGCAGGGACGCGATTGTGATTCTGCCGCGCGATCCCCTGACGCCGGGGGCGAACTATTCTGTTTCGATCAGCGTCAACGGATCGACCCACACCTGGTCGTTTACGGCGGCGGATTGAGCCAGGTGCAACCGGCGTTGTACTCCGAGTCTGGCGAAACCCTTGGGCGCGCCAGGACGACGTGGATTGAGGTGGTCTGGATATGAACTTCCAACACACGTTACAGACGTACGCCGAACTGACCGTCAAGGTGGGTCTCAACCTGCAGCCCGGGCAGCGTCTGCTCATTATGAGGGCGCCTCTTGAAGCGGCCCCACTGGTCAGGGAGATCGCGGTCAGCGCCTACAAAGCGGGGGCCCGATTGGTGGACGTGATGTGGGGTGATGAGGAACTGGTGCTGGCCCGTTTTCAGCACGCCCCCTGCGATTCTTTCGAGGAGTACCCGGTCTGGCGGGCAAAGGGTATGGAGGAAGCCGCCCGGCGTGGCGACGCCCTTTTATCCATTACGGGGGTTAGCCCCGATCTGCTTAAGGATCAGGACTCCGATTCGGTGAGCGTCTATCAGAGGACGCGTTGGGAGCACATGGGGCCGACCCTGGAACACATCAAGCGCAACGCTACGAATTGGACGGTGATCGCCGCGCCCGTGCCCGGCTGGGCGGCCAAAGTGTTCCCTGATCTACCCCCGGAGGCGGGCCAGGCCAGGCTGGGGGAGGCGATGTTTGAGGTTTGTCGACGGCGCCAAGCTGATCCGGCCGCCGCCTGGGAGGCGCACACCAAGGGGCTGGCCGCCAGGTGCGACTATCTAAGCCACAAAGGGTATGCGGCTTTGAAGTTCACCGGCCCCGGCACCGATCTGACGTTAGGTTTGCCCGAGGGGCACGTCTGGACGGGGGGCTCGGATATCACCACGACCGGTATCACCTTCACGCCCAACCTGCCGACTGAGGAAGTCTTCACCCTGCCTCACAGGGATCGGGGCGAAGGCGTGGTGTCCGCCTCACGGCCGCTGAATTACATGGGCAGCTTGATCGAGGACTTCGCGCTCACCTTTGACGAGGGGCGGGTGGTGAAGGCGGTTGCCGCCAAGGGCGAACCCATCCTGCGCAAGCTGCTTGACACCGACGACGGCGCGGGGCGGCTGGGAGAGGTGGCCCTGGTGCCGCACAGCTCGCCGATCGCTCAAGCCGGCACCCTTTTCTACGAATCCCTCTTCGACGAAAACGCGGCCAGCCACGTCGCCCTGGGCTCGGCCTACAAATTCAACCTGGCGGGCGGCACAGCCATGGGCGACGACGAATTTGCTGCGGCGGGCGGCAATCACAGCCTGGTCCACGTCGACTTTATGCTCGGTTCGGGTGAGATGGATGTGGACGGCATCGGCGAGGACGGGACGGCCGAGCCGGTGATGCGCGTCGGTGAGTGGGCGTTTGACGTCTGACAAAGATCACGTACTGCGTACTGCGTAATCCGTATTCCGTATTCACGTGTCACTGTCTCGGGGGGTTGGAGGTATTTGACCAAGACTGATACCAACAGACCGTTATCTGCCGCACTGGGTGGATG
>JAUVPY010000191.1 GCA_030598425.1 Anaerolineae bacterium | reverse complement strand
TTACGCATTCTAGCACAAAGAGAACAAGGGAAGCAACATAGCACGGCTCGTGCAAAGTAGCTTGACAGACCCGAAACTAGCATCCTGATGTGCGGCCTGGGGCCGCACATCAGGATGCTGTGTTCACGGACTTTGCACGAGCCCTGAGCAACATAGGCTTTGTCTTGGACCAACGGCCAAAGTGTGATAGAATAACCGCTTAGTGACCGGCGCACCATCGTCTTGACGCCGGGATGATGAAGTCTCCCGCAAATTTCGAATCTACTGAGTCTGGAGTAATTCAAACGATGTGGGAAACGTATTATACCCCCTCTACCCTCAATGAAACACTGGCATTGCTGGCCGAAAATGGAAGCGATGCCCGTGTCATTGCTGGTGGCACGGACCTTATTCTTGAATTGGAACGCAAGGTTCGCCAGCCACGGGTTATCATAGATGTGACACGCATACCAGGTCTGGACGCCATTCGGATGGGGGACGATGGGCTGATCCACCTGGGACCGCTGGTGGCTCACAACCAAGTGGTGGGCTCGAGACTGTGTGTCGAGCGGGCCTTCCCCCTGGTCAAAGCCTGTTGGGAGGTGGGCGCCCCTCAGATCCGAAATCGAAGCACCATCGCCGGCAATCTGATCACCGCCAGCCCGGCCAACGATACCATCACACCTCTGTGGGCGATGGACGCTCGGTTAACGCTCAAAAGCGTCGCAGGCGAGCGTACGCTCGCCTTTAGTGAGTTTTTCCGAGGTGTGCGTAAAACGCGTCTCAAACCGGATGAAATGCTGGTGGATATTGCCTTTCGTCCGCTAGAAGCCAATGAGCGCGGCACCTTTCTCAAATTGGGGCTGCGTCAGGCTCAGGCCATTGCGGTAGTGAATGTGGCGGTGATCCTCAGCTTTGACGATGACGTGCGGGCGGGCGCCCCTCCTATCTCGGTGGCCAAAGGCCGCATCGCGCTGGGTAGCGTGGCCCCCACCATTGTACGTGCGCGCGACGCCGAGCGCGCTTTAGTTGGCCAGCGCCTCACGGATGAGACCATCAAGCTGGCAGCCGAGCTGGCGGCAGTGGCCGCCAAGCCGATCGACGACGTGCGCGGTTCGGCCAACTACCGGAAGTATATGGTGAGTGTATTTACCCAGCGCGCATTGGATCAGCTACGCACCGGGAGGGAGCGCGAGGGTCTCCCATCCCAACCCGTGATGCTGTGGGGCGAAACAGAGGGTCGCTTCCCCACCTGGCTCCCCCGCGATCCTGGCGGGGTCCTGACCCACGCGGCTGATGGCGACCAGGTAATCACGACCACGGTCAACGGGGGGCATTACCAGGTTCGAGGGGCGAACGACAAGACGCTGCTGCGTATGTTGCGCGAAGACGTCGGCTTGACCGGCACCAAAGAGGGTTGTGCCGAGGGCGAATGTGGCGCGTGCACAGTCTTTTTAGACGGGATTGCGGTGATGAGTTGCCTGGTCCCTGCCCCGCATGCCCACGGGAGCCAGATCGTCACTATTGAGGGCCTGGCCACCCCCGAGGCGCTGCATCCGCTTCAGCAAGCTTTCGTGGACGAGGGAGCCGTGCAATGTGGCTATTGCACGCCTGGCTTTATTATGAGCGGTGTTTCCCTGTTGGATGAAAACCCCTCGCCTACCCGGGGCGAGGTCAAGCAGGCCATCACCGGTAACCTATGCCGCTGTACCGGCTATTACAGCATCATCAGTGCTATCGATAGAGCAGCAGCGCAAGAAGCTATGGAGACCAGATAATTGCCAATCCGCGAACAAAACGAGCGTAAGTTTCCAAACTGGATCGATCTTCCCGATGGAGGCCGTCGTTACTGGCTGGACGTGGCTGGACGCCGGGGCTGGCGTGCTCGTTATGTAAAAGAAGTAGATGCCGACGAGCAGACTGTCTCGTTCTATCAAGAAATCTACAACGATAGGGGCGAACTTGTCGAGATTCACGAGAAGTTCCCAATTGATAAGGGGCACCGTAAAGTGAGGGGAGGTGATTAGAATGCTCGTCACTAAAGAGTTGGTACGTGATCAACTTCTAGCATATCTCAATCACACGATTACTTTGGCGCAACTGGTGGACTGGGCTGAGGATGCCCTCAACGAAGGCGATTTGGAAGCCCAGAATAGTGAGGCGTTGCGAGATGTCATCGCCAGGTTGGGGCTGGCCGACGTACAGGAGTTTGGTCTGTCGTGGGACGACTGCTATGAGTTTCTGGCACGGCTTGGGTATCAGGTGCAAGTGAGGGTAACCCCAGCGACTGCGTAAACTGATACTGCTGGTTTATCTATGGCATGAGCTAACACGGCCTGTAATCAGCGGGAACGATTGACTGCACCTGTTTCCGTTGAATTGATGTGGAGGTAGCTATGGCTAATGTCTTCATAAGTCACCGCGGAAGCGATACCCAGGAGGCCGAACGGCTGGCTGTCGAAATTCGCAACGCCGGGCATCAAGTATGACTTGACGTATGGGAGATCAACGTGGGAGATTCCATTGTCGAGCGCATCAACGCCGGCCTGGAAGGAGCTGCCTACCTGGTCTTGTGCTATTCCTCATCCGGTGTTACCTCCCCGTGGATGAGCCGGGAGTGGATGGCTACACTTGCTCGACAACTCAATGGGTACGGTGTCAAGGTTCTGCCGGTGTTGCTCACCGGCGGGGAGCCACCGGCGATCCTGGCCGATGTGAAATACGCAGACCTGGTCACTGACTGGACACAAGGCGTATCCGAGCTTCTACAAGCTATAAGGTGAGAGACATGACCTGGAGAGTCCTTATCGCGCACGCGGAAGGTGAAGAGTCCGCAGCAGAGAGGTTGGCAGAGCCGCTGATCGCCAGGCTGGATGACTCAGACAGCGATGTATGGCACGCGGCGGCTGGGGCACTCGGCCAGATCGGAGACATGCGCGCAGTCGAGCCGTTGATCGCCAGGCTGGATGACGAGAACAATGGTAAGCGACTGGTAGCGGCAGAGGTGCTGGGTAGTATCGGAGACACGCGAGCAGTCGAGCCGTTGATCGCCAGGCTGGATGACCCAGATAGCGATGTGAGACGAGAGGCGATGGGGGGATTGTCGCAGACATGCAAGGATGAGATGGACCGCATGCTGCTTACCAAGGACCTCGATGGCGTTGCGCCTTTTCTCGATCCTCAGGAAGAGATTGCCGAAGAATGGGTTCGCCAAGCAGCTGAGGGCATGGATGTGCTAACCGATGAGGTACGCCGCCGTTACGAGGCGCTTTCCCAGCAGTTCCCACTGAAGTTGGCCTGGCGACCGCGTGCCGCAGGGTCAAAGGGTTCATCAGAGAGCAAATGATCAACTATCTGGCTCTACCTTCACCGGAAACGGTAACACCTTGTGCTACATTTTCCTATGACCCCCGGCTTTTAGGGGGCTATGACCCCCGCTTTGATGGACAGGGCATGGGATTTCCGACTCTCAACACCAACTCTCACCTCGATCGCTTGTCTGAGCTATGCAAGATACGCTAACAGTTGATCGCCCGGCAAGCAGTGCGTATCTGCTGGTCGTTCCACTCCTGATCGTAGACAGTCTGCATTTTGTGTTCGCCCGATTGCTGCTATCCCATATTTCTCCCGGCGTTTCGGCCATGTACGTCCTGGCGATTGGCACGCTTGAGGTCGGGCTGTTTGCCCTGATCCGGGGGCGCTTGCACGTTAAAGCCCTGAGAACACACCTCTGGTTCTTCCTGGCGATTGGGCTTCTGGTAGCGACCAGCACCAACATCAACTATGAGGCAGTAGCCTTTATCGACCCAGGCACAGCCTCGCTGTTGGCCGAGACATACATTCTTTTTGGGATAGGTTTTGGCCTTATCTGGCTGCGCGACAAGCTTTCGCCAACTCAAATGGGCGGCGCGCTCGTGGCGGTGGCCGGGATCTTTATCATCGCTTTCCAGCCCGGTGACTATATGCGTCTTGGCTCCCTGCTGGTTCTTTGTTCTGCCTTCCTGTATGCCCTGCACGCGGCCATCGCCACGCGCTATGGTGGAGACATCGAATTTCTCGATTTTTTCTTCTTTCGCCTGCTGTTCACAACTGGCTTTCTGCTTCTCTTTGCGCTGGGACGCGGGGCACTGACGTGGCCCAGCGCCAGCGCGTGGCCGTTGTTGGTGATCGTCGGGACGGTGGACGTAGTGATCAGCCGGACCCTCTATTATGTTGCCTTGCGCCGGTTAAAAATGAGCATCCACTCCATCGTGTTGGCTCTCAGCCCCGTGGCAGCGATTTGCTGGTCGCTGCTGCTGTTCGATACCCTTCCAACGCCCCAGCAACTGCTGGGGGGTGCCGCCGTGATCCTGGGCGTGTTGTTGGTGACCTTTGGTCGGAATGGTTAAGGTGACGTAACTGCTCAGCCATAAGGTGCAACGCACTTGGTTTACACGATTATAGCGGCCTACTTGACTGGATCCGGCTCCAAAGCGGGCTGAAAGTGCGTTGCACCTGAGTAGTTACAAGGTGACAGCCTCAAAAGGACGTTCTGCAAGGTATCTGTATATTGTGACAGCAACGGCTTTTCGGGGTAAAATAGCTGTCAGGGGGACAAAAACATACGGAACCTGATAAAATGACTTATCGTGTGATTGGCAAATCCCATCCGCGGATTGACGCCGTGGGCAAGGTGACCGGCGCTACTCTTTACCCAGGCGACCGGAACTACGACGACGAACTCTGGATGAAAATCCTGTTCGGGGGGCGTCCCCACGCCCGCGTCCTGAGTATTGATACCAGCCAGGCGGAGTCGCTGCCCGGCGTGGCGGCTGTCTTCACCGCCGGAGACGTACCGGTCAACGAATACGGTCTCCAGATTCCGGACCAGCCGGTGCTGTGCGGTCCCGGTTCATCGAAGGAGGGAGCCGACGTTGTGCGCTTCGTCGGCGATCAGGTAGCGCTGGTGGTCGCTGAGTCAGAGAAAGTCGCATCTCAGGCCCTTGACCTGATCCAGGTCGAGTACGAGGATCTGCCGGTTCTGAATGACCCACGTCAGGCCATGGAACCCGGCGCTCGTGTGCTGCACCCCCATGCACCTGACAACGTCGTCACCCACGACCGGGTCGTGAAAGGCGACGTGGAGTCCGCCTGGGCTAAGTGTGATGTGATTATCGAGAACGAGTATCAGACCCCCCCACAGGAACACGCTTACCTCCAACCGGAGGCCGGCAGTGCTTATCTTGACGAAGAGGGGCGCATCACCGTGCGTGTCGCCGGTCAGTGGACGTGGGAGGATCAACAGCAAATTGCCCACGCGCTGGACCTGCCGCCGGAGCGGGTACGCGTGATTTACGATGCCATTGGCGGTGCCTTCGGTGGACGCGAGGACATGAGCGTACAGATTGTGCTGGCTCTGGCTGTGATGCGTCTGGCCGAGCGGGGCATTCAACGACCTGTGAAGATTATCTGGAGCCGCGAGGAGTCGATAATCGGCCACTGCAAGCGTCACCCGATGATCGCCAAGTCAAAATGGGGCGCTACTCGCGACGGAAAGCTAGTCGCTGCGGAGGTGGAACTGCTCAGCGACGCCGGTGCCTATATGTATACCAGCAACAAAGTGCTGGGCAATGCCACGCTCACCTGCACCGGGCCATACGAGTTCCCAAACGTGCAGATCAACACCTATGCAGTCTATACCAACAACCTGCCGGGGGGTGCGTTTCGGGGCTTTGGTGCGCCTCAGGGTCATTTCGCCGCCGAGACACAGATGAACAAGCTGGCCGAGGCATTGGGGATGAGCCCGGTGGAGATTCGCCTCAAGAACGTCCTGGACGACGAGAAGCTACTGTCAGTGGGCACGCCCATCCCAGGTGGCGTCAGTCTCAAGCAGGTGGTGGAGGAAGCCGCACGTACTGGCGGCTGGGGACGGAATGGAAGATTGGAAGACCGGAAGACTGGAAGTATGCAAGGAGCCCGCCCTTCCAATCCTCCAACCTTC
>JAUVPY010000274.1 GCA_030598425.1 Anaerolineae bacterium | reverse complement strand
TGACCACCACTTCCTTGGTGACCACCACTTCCTTCTCAACGACTTGCGGTTGAGCGCACTGGGCCGCCGCCAACGACAGGAAAACGGCGACCACCACGATCAGAATGAGACGTCTCTTGGACATCTTGTCCCTCCTGGCGGGATTCTAAGACTGTAAAGACGGCCGGCCTGCAACTTGCATCTACTACAGATGGTCCATAGGCATTCTCCTTCCCTAATCTCATTGGTTCGACTTAAATGCTTCAGTAGCCCGCTGCCACCGATTGTCCATCTCACCTGATTTGAAGGGGAGATGGTACATCACCCGGCCCAGCAGACCGTTGTAGCGGGCCATGATCTTGTCAGGCAATTCATCCCACGTCCCGCTGACGGCGAATGCATCTAGCATCTCGTCGGTGATCAAAGGCGGCATCTCATCCCAACGGCCTTCGACAGCCAGCTGGCTCAATTGCTCGCGCGTTTCGCCCCAACCGTGGAGCTCCATCACCGGCGCGTAGGTGGGGTTGGAGGCAAAGCCAGCGATTCCCCGGCGGACGGAATGGGCGGCAGCTGCCCGATCCGCCTCGGCCTCGCCAGTAACAACGAAGATGCTGCTGACCAGTTCCAGGTCGCCCTGCTGGCGGCTACTGGCGCGCAACCCCTCCTCGATGGCTGGCAGTGTCACCTCTCGCAGATATTGGACTGTATGAAACGGGTGGACGTGAAAACCGTCACCCAACTCACCGGCCAGCCGACACATCCCCGGGTTGACGCCAGCGATGTAAATGGGGATGTTGGGGTGTGTAATCGGACCGGGATTGAAATGCGGCGGCATTAAGTTCAGATTATAGAAACGGCCTCGGAAGTCCAGTTGGGTGCCGTTCTGCCAGGTATCCCACAAGGCGCGCACCGCCAGAACGACCTCACGTAACTTGGCTACCGGGGACTCCCACTTCATACCGAAGCGTCGTTCGTTCTGTGCTTTCACCTGGGTGCCAAGCCCCAGAATAAAGCGTCCGTCCGACAGCGCCGCCAGGTCCCAGGCCAGGTAGGCCAGCGTCGCCGGGCTGCGAGCAAAGGCGACGGCGATGGCTGTACCCAGGCCGACCCTCTTGGTGTGCAGAGCGACCAGGGCCGACGTCAAAAAAGGGTCGTGAGTGGCCTCCGAGGCCCAGATGCCGTCGAAACTTATCTTCTCCGCCGCCCGCGCCAGTGCCGGCACTTCGCGCAAGCCTTTGACGTCGATGTTAGTATCAATCTTCATAAAACGTGTCCCCATTTGAGCGCCTGCGGCGTCCCGCACCGGGAACCAGCCAGGTCACTACAGCGATCCCCGTTGCCCGCCCCGCTTCGACACGTGCCAGCGGATGCCCCACGACTCCAGGAGTGTCATGCCATAAAAAAACACTATGCCAATGGTCCACATAGCGACGATGACGGCGAACCCCAGTTCCATGTTCAACATCGAGAGAGCCTTCTGGAGGAAAAATCCCAGCCCCCGATCTGCCGCCAGGAATTCAGATACCACAGCACCGACCATAGCCGCGGATGCCGCAAGCTTCAGGCCGACGAAAAGATTTGGCAAGGCATTAGGGAGGCGAATCTTCCAGAACATCTGCCACTCGCGGGCGCCTGCAACGCGACCCAGATTGGTGAGTTCTGGGCTGATGGCTTTGAACCCGGCGACGCCATTAAGGAAAATGGGAAAGAGGCATATGATGAAGGTGAGAATCATTTTGGGCGCAAGGCCGAATCCAAACCAGGTGACGAGGATGGGTGCAAAAGCAACCTTGGGCACTTCGTCGAAAAAGACCATCAAGGGATAAAAACTTCGATACAAGAAAGGTGAATAGGCAACAGCCAACGCGAAAGGAATGGCGACAACGATGGCGGCCACAAGCCCGACCACTGCCTCGTAGAGGGTGACCCAATAGTGGGGGGCGATCCATGAGATGCCCCTGATACCCTCTTGGACGATAGCAGTGGGAGCCGGCAAAATGTAATGCGGCACACCGAATCCGATGACCGCGGATTCCCATAGCGCCAGCACAACCAGTGCTGCGCCTACCGGATAGCTGTAGACCTTCACTTGTTCCCAAAGCTGTTGTGAACGTGTCCTTTTGATACGGCCTTGAATTCTTGCTTCGCTCGATCCTTGACGACTGGTCATATGACTTCTTTCCGCCTTTCCTGGAGTCGATTACCTACAAGGGCACCACGCTCACTTTGCACTAGCCTTGCGCTTCGACACATGCCAGGGGATGACCAGGCTTTCCACGCCAGACATTCCGAAGAACAAGGCCAGGCCAATGGTAGTCATAGCGACCATAACCGCCATTGCCAGGTCCACCCGCCCGTGATCTAGGGTAACGATCAAGTAGTAACCAAGTCCCCGGTTGCCGCCGATGAACTCGGCCACCACCGCGCCAATCATAGAGAGGGATGCAGCATACTTCAAACCGACGAACAGGGTGGGCAGCGCGTTGGGCAAGCGGATCTTCCAGAACATCTCCCAGGCTCTGGTGCCTGTGGACTGAGACAGATAGACGATCTCAGGGCTGATCGACCTGAAACCCAGGATTCCGTTTAATATGATCGGGAAGAAACAGACCAGGAATGTCACGACCAACTTGGGCGCAATGCCAAAGCCCAGCCAGACAAGAATGAGCGGAGCCAGCGAAACCTTGGGGGTCATGTCGATCATCACCAAGCCTGGATAAATGGTTCGTTCGGCGAAGCTTGAGTAAGCGATGATCAGAGAACTGGGTACCGCAATTACGACCGCAAGTAGATAACCCAGGATTGCCGTTCTGAGTGTAGCATGGTAGTTTTCCCAGATTTTGGGAGCGTATTTTATGCCCTTCTCGATCACGTCGGTCGGAGCGGGAAAGATGTATATAGGCACATCAAGCACCCTGACAATTACTTGCCATAATACCAGGATGAGCAAAAGGGTCAGGAAAGGCTGCAAAACGTCTCTTGTTCCCCGGCCAAAGCGACGTAACCTCTTTTGTTGCAGCGTTGGTAGCTCTAAGCCGACTTCTGGGCTATCGGTTACTTGTGTCTTTCTCATTTCCATTTTCAGGCTGCCTTCGAACTATATTGGTCAAAACGCACGTACGTAGAGTCCCTCGCCGTGACGGACTTCGACGACGCCCAGCGATTGCAGAGCCTTGATCGCCTCTCTTGCGGAGCTGCGCCCGACTCCTAACTCTTGTGCCAGTTGCGTTTCTGAGGGGAGTGGGTCACCTGCGCTTAGTCCATGATCTAGAATATGCTGCTTAACATAATCACGAATAAGCTCGTTCAAAGCTGGTCTACGAAATGGAATATCCATATCCTACAGTCATTCTAGCCAGATAAGGCCAATACCTATGGCATGAACGAGGGATTGACAGGAAACCGGGTGTGGAGTATAATCAGAGCCATAAGACATCAGATATCGGATATCTCATGCCCTCCACATTCTATCATAACTTGTTTTGATTGTCAATACTTCTTTGCGACTGTGCAAAAGATGGCGAAGAGGGTGCAGGTAATCACTCCATCAGGCAATCATCGGTGGGAAAAAGCCGGTCTGGTTCTTGTGTCGAGCATTCTAATTGGTATTACCGTTGCTTGCGTCGACGTGGCTGCTAACGACATTCCTCCAGCAACCTTGACAGCTCTGAGATTGAGTACAGCCTCGATCGCATTCTGTGCGATTCTGCTCTTCCAAAGACCCAATTATCAGTGGCATCCGCGAAGTGCAAGCGATATTTTCATCATTGGTGTGTTGAACGTTGGCCTACCCTTCCTACTCTTGGCGACAGCCGTGGCGTATATTTCCAGCGCTTTGGCGGCGGTACTCCTAAGCACTTCTCCAGTGCTCACAATCGTCCTTGCACACTGCCTCTTGCCAGATGAGAAACTGAACAGGGTCAAGGTCGTTGGCACGATCACGGCGGTGGCTGGGGCTACCATATTGATAGTAAGCAATGCCAGCGGCTTGGAGGTCGGGCACGACCGAGGCTGGATTGGTCAGTCCCTCATTATTGTCGGGTCATTTTCAGCGGCTGTAGGGGTAATCTACACCCGAATCCGGCTGCGCGAAGAGGATGCCACTATTCTGGCGGCTGGCCAGGTGTTCGCCAGTCTGGTGATGCTGGTACCCTTGGCACTCCTCACCGAAGGCACGCCTGACCTTGCCTCCTACCCCTGGCAAAGCTGGGCCGCTATGTTCGTCTCTGCTCTAAGTTCGCCGGTGGCCGCCTCCTGGCTCCTTTTCTATATTATCCACAAATACAGCGCTTCCCTGGCCGGTTTTTCGTCGATCGCCGCGCCGCTGATCTCGGTCATCATCGGGGTTGTGTTTCTAGGGGAAGTGATTACATGGCCAATTACCATTGGGGCGCTTTCACTGCTGGCCGGTGTTTGGTCGTTAAATCGCTTTTGAGGATTTCTTCCAAAGGAGAAGCCAGTCATGCTAACCAGGGACCAACTAGTCGGGATGTGGGTCTCAGTTCCTACCGAGTGGGATGAACACGGCAACTTCGACGAAAAGACATTCCGTGACGAAACAGCGATGCTGATTGATGCCGGGGCGCATGGCCTGTACACCACTGGCTCAACGGGCGAGTTCTACGCCCTGGACTGGGAAGAGCTCAAGCTTGTCACAGTTGTTTAGAAAAGGTTACTTACACCCAACCCTCGACAAAGCATTCGTTGAAATGGCGGGCTGGCTGCCCGGCAACCGGCGCACCCGCAAGCCGCATCAGCCCATTGGTGACGAGGAATTCGGCGAGTTGAAACGGCTGACTGCCGAGCTAATGCCTGAGTTCTTGAGCTACAGACCGTAGTGGGTACCATTGAAAGCCTTCCGGCTGCAAGGC
>JAUVPY010000287.1 GCA_030598425.1 Anaerolineae bacterium | reverse complement strand
TACGCTGGCCAGATGGGCTGGACGGCGGGCGTCACTTCGACCAGATGGTGCATTTTGTGGACTGGATGCCAACCCTGCTGGCCGCGTCCGACGTGCAGGTCCCCAAAGATCTGGTGCTGGACGGGCACAACGTACTGCCCGCGCTGCGAGGTGAAGGGGGCAAGGTCCCCAACAAACGTTTCTGGCAGTGGAACCACTACACGCCAGTGGGGACGTGTAACGCAGCCATGCGGGACGGCGTGTGGAAATTGGTGCGCCCCAGCATCAAGGAGGCTATGGCGTCCGACCCCAAAGATTGGGACATGGATCTAGCCTATAAGCGGGACCCAGAAACATTCACCGACATTTATCGTGGCCCGGAGCCGGCGCGCGAAATCCCTCCCCCGCCACCAGCCCAGTTGTTCAACATTGAGCAAGACCCTCTGGAACAACATGACCTGGCCGCCGCCGAGACAGCCCGAGCTGCCAAGATGTTGACCGAACTGGAGACCTGGTTCGAGTCTGTGGAGGCCGAGCGCCGGAGTATCACCGAAGGAGGAGAGAGTAAGTGACCTTCTGGCAAGTTCCCAGGCTAGATCCAGATTTCGGCCGCCTGGAGCAAGTGTTATGGCGCCGCGGTGAGCCTGATCGTATTCCTTTCATCGAGCTGTATGCCGACCCGGAGCCAATGGGGCAGTTCCTTGGCCGTTCCATTCCGGAATTCTGTCTGGATCCACCAGAAGCGTTTGAAGCCTATCATAAAGCCGCCTTGGAGTTCTTCTACCGCTTGGGATATGACTATGTACCCAGCCGAGTGCGAGCCTTTCAAATGTCTGATTGGACGGAAGCTGAGGACACAACACAAGGCACTGAACAGCTGCGGGTGTGGGCTCAGCAAGGTAAAGGGGTGATCACCAGTTGGTCCGAGTTTGAGCGCTACCCATGGCCACGCATTGAGGATGTTGACTTCTCGTCAGTGGAGTACAATGTCAAGCACATGCCAGATGGCATGAAGACCATCGTTCACACCTGGGGTGTCTTTGAGCCGCCGATGTGGCTGATGGGTATGGAGACCTACTTTCACACCCTCTACGACCAGCCGGATTTGGTAGAGGCGATTTGTGAGCGTGTCGGAGAGATTGTGTTGGGTGTGTGTCGTCACGCAGCGGAGATAGACGGCGTCGGTGGGATCTTCTTGGGAGATGACCTCGGTTTTAAGAGCGGGACCTTTATCAACCCGGACCTGCTGCGTAAGTACGTGTTCCCCTGGTATCGTCGTATCGCTGACGCTGTGCATAGCAATGGGCTTCCGCTTCTGTTGCATAGTTGTGGGAATCTCAAAGATGTGATGCATGATCTCATTGAAACAGTGGGTATCGATGCCAAGCACTCCTACGAAGATACCTTTCTCTCCGTTCCTGACGCCAAGCGACTTTATGGTGACCGTATCGCCATACTAGGCGGGGTAGATATGGATGTGCTTTGCCGGGCCACCGAGGATGATCTGCGCGCCTATGTCCGCAATATTCTGGACCGCTGCACGCCAGGTGGTGGCTATGCGCTGGGATCCGGCAATACAATTGCCAACTACGTACCACTGAAGAATTTCTTGATTATGCTCGAAGAAGGCTATAATTACAGTCGGAATCCAAAGTAAAGGAGACCAGTCAATGGCAAGCCTGCGATTACTGGTCGGCGTCAAGACAGACCCGGTCGAGTATCGCTTTTCCTACGAGTGGCTCTTCCGCCTTATGGCCGAGGAGGGTATTCATTACGCCCAGTTGGGCTCTTTTTTTGAGCTTTACCACCTTCCCGATAGCTACTTCGTTGATCTCCGGCAACTGGCCGAGGAATACGGAGTGCGTATCACCAGCTTGTTCACGTCTCACCGCGAACTGGGGGGTATATTACGTGATGAGCATCCGGCCTGGGAGGGGGTGGCTCGCCGCAACTACCAGCGCTTGATCGAAGTGGGTGCTTTGTTAGGAGCTCGGTGCGTCGGATCCAATATGGGCGCTATCGTTCGCGATCAGATGAGCTCCAAGAATAAGGGAATGCAGCGCCATGTGCGCCATATGAAGGAACTCCTGAGCTACGCCCACCAGCGAGGTGTACCCTGCTTGACGCTTGAGCCCATGTCATGCCTGGCCGAACCACCGACCCTTCCTGGCGAAATCCAGGGCGTGGCCGAGGAGTTGCTGGCCCATCACCACCGACATCCCGACCAGACGGCTTCATTTGGCTATTGCGTGGACATCGCCCACGGGTATGTGGATGGTGATTTTAACCTCGTATGGGACAACCATCAACTCCTGGAAGCAACACTCCCGTATGTGCGTGAAATCCATCTAAAGAATACGGATCGTCACTTCGATGCCGTCTTTGGGTTCTCGCCGGCGGAAAGGGAGAAAGGCATCATCCAGGTTGAACCCATCCGAGATTACCTGATACAGAATGCCGACGTGATCTCGGTCGAAGAGTTGATCGGCTACTTAGAGCTTGGTGGCCCGAAACGGGGGCGCGACTACTCTGACGCCAAGCTGGGGGGTGAGTTGCGCGTTTCGCTGCGCCATCTGCGCGAAACCTTCCAAATCGAGCCCTTTTGACACACGTCTGGTTGTCAACTAAAATGCACGATGGCCTGGGGGTGCCTCGCCCCGCTTTCGCGGAACTTCGCAAAAGGCGTTGCACCTACTGACTGATCTAGATAGTGTTGACATTTGAGGTTAGCACCTGAGAGACATCATCAAACTCTTGGCTGGAGCCTCAGGGGACAAGGACAAAATGTCAACACGGCCTAAGAGGGGGAAATGGATGACTGACACAAACGATAATAATATCGACTTCAGCGCCCTGAGCCTGGATGAACTGTACGAGCAGATGGGCGATGACTTGTATGATGGCCTGGAAGACGAAGTCGTCGCGGCGGTAAACGAGGCGCTGAGTCGGGGCCGTGAAGCCTACGAGGTGTTGACCGGGGGGCTGGTGCCCGGCATGGACGTCGTGGGCGAAGATTTTCGAGATGGTATCCTCTTCGTGCCCGAGGTGCTAATGGCGGCCAAGGCGATGAAGGCCGGGATGGCGATTCTCCGTCCGCTGCTGGCCGAGAGTGGCGCGCCCCAACAAGGGACTCTGGTCATCGGTACGGTTAAAGGGGACATCCACGACATCGGCCAAAACCTGGTCTCCATGATGATGGAAGGTGCTGGTTTTGAGGTTGTCAACCTGGGAATTAACATAAACGCTGACAAGTTCCTGGAGGCTATCCGCGAGCACCAGGCGGACATTGTCGGTATGTCGGCCTTGCTGACCACCACTATGCCGTATATGCAAGTGGTGGTGGACCGGCTCAAAGAAGAGGGTATCCGAGACGAACTCATCGTGATGGTGGGTGGCGCGCCGGTGACCGAGGACTTCGCCAATCACGTCGGCGCCGACGGCTACGGGGACGACGCTGCTCACGCAGTGCAGGTGGCCCGGGAGCTGATGGCCAAACGCCGCGAGCGGAGCGGGGGGTAATGTCGACGCGGTCACGGCTCGCCGTAGCCGCCGTCCTGGGCTTGCTTTTGGTCTGCTTGGCTGCTGGCGGGGTCGTCTTCTGGCTGACCAGGCCGGATGATGCCCCGCCGGTGATCGTTGCCGTTTCTACATCGATTCCCACCGACGCGCCCACTGCTACAGATACGCCGCCCCCCACGTCTACGCCCAGTCCGACAGTAACTCCTAAGCCGCCTGCCCTGAGCACCGTCGAAGGGACCACCGCCACGCCTTCCGGGACCCCAACACCTCCACCCACACCTACTCCTATTCCCGCCACCGAGGAGCCCGAGCCGACCTCCACCCCCTGGCAGATGGCCTTGCGCGAAGACTTGCCGGCGATGGCTCTCCCCGATTGGCCCCGCCCCGCCGGGGACAACGGGCGGGGGATGCACTTTCTGGCCAGCCAATACTACACGCCAGAAGAAGTGGATCGACAGATCGCCCGTTTGAAAGAAATGAATGTCAAGTGGGCGCTGGTCATCTACGGCGACGAGAATATGCTGAATATCGCCGCGCCGCGCTTTCGTGATGCCGGCATCACGGTCGTCTGGCGGCGCATGTTGCGCGCCTCGGATCGCTATTTCGACTGGGGACGCGACATCGCCATCTTGAGTGAGTATGGTATGCCGCCTTATATGCAGCTTTACAACGAACCAAGCCTGCACGCGGAATGGGACGAAGGCAGTCCAGACAGAAGTGACCACCTATCTGATTTTCTGCACGCGGCGCAGGAGGTGTACAACGCGGGGGGGTACGTGGGGCTACAATTTGTGCGCGAGGACTGGCTGGTGGACGCCCTCGACGCCCTCAAGCAACACGGGGGCGAGCGGATTTTCGAGCGTATGTTTTTTATCCCGCACCCCTACGGGTTGAACCATCCGCCGGAATACGACAAGGATGTGAACGCGGTGCTGGGCTTTCTCCCCTACGCCGCCGTCTTTGAACGTGAAATCGGCTTCGTGCCGCCTATGATCGCCGGTGAAGGCGGCTGGGCCATCGGCAGCGAACACGACACCTACTACCCCAAAGTCACCGAGGAAATGCACCGCGATTACTTCGTGGCCCTCTTCAGCATGTTCCGGACCGGCGTCATGCCCAACGGTGATCCGCTGCCCGATTATTTCCTGGCCTTTTGCCCCTGGCTGCTCTCCGACTTTGTTGACGACACCGCCTTCTACGACAGCTACGCCGGCCCCAAGACCCTGACCATCGAGGCCATCAAAGCTATCCCACC
>JAUVPY010000139.1 GCA_030598425.1 Anaerolineae bacterium | reverse complement strand
TGGGACTACCACCACATCCTCCAACCGCTCGGTTTCGATGGTGGCATCGGTCGTCATACCAGGCAGTAGACGAGCGTCATCCGTGTCAAGCGCGATGGTCACTTCGTAGGCCACGATACCGCTTGAGGCGCTTTGAATCGGCCCGGGTGAGATGTCGGCCACGTGGCCGGTGAATTCTTCATCTGGGATGGCGTCAATCGCAATAACCACGTCCTGATCGTTCGCGATACGACCAATGTCAATCTCGTCTACCTCCACATCAATGTGGTAGTCGGACATGTTGGTGATAACCATAGCCGGCTGCCCCGAGGGCGGCCACTCGCCGCGTTTGACGTTGACCTCAGTCACCACACCGTCGATAGGGGCAACCAGCGAGGCTTCGGCCAGGTTGAGCCGCGCCTGCTCCAGCCCGATCTGGGCCGTATCGACGGCCGCCTGAGCGGCCACAACCTCGGCCTCGCCAGGCTCCTCGAGCAGTCGGGCCAGGCCGGCTTTCGCCAGGGCCAGTTGCGCTTGGGCGGCGACAATCTCTGCTTCTGTGGGCGATTCAAGCAACTGGGCCAGGCCGCTCTCAGCCCCCGCCAGTTGGGACCGGGCAGCAGCGATGTCCGCTTCCATAGGACCCTGCACCGCCAGGTTATAATTGGCTAACGCCGTCTCGTAATCTATGGTCGCCTGCTCCAATTGCGCCGCCTGTGGCAGCGCACCGATGTCGCCCCGGTAGGCTACCTGGTCGTAGGCCCATTGCGCCTCCTTGAGGGCAACTTGAGCCCGACGCACGCTGGCGGCGGCGGCTGTGACCTCATCCTCGTTTGGGCCTTCCATCACTCGGTCCAGATTGGCCCGTTCACTTTCCACGGACGCCTGAGCCGATGCGATTTCATCCTCGCGCGGGCCAGCCAACACCTGGTCCAGATTGGCCCGAGCACTTTCCACATCCACCTGGGCCGAGGCTACATCTTCGGCCAGCGCCGGGCGGAAGAGCTGGTCCAACTGCGCTTCAGAACGCGCCAGCTCAACTTGAGCCTGCTTCACCGCCAATTCCAGGTCATCTGTCTCCAGCCGGGCCAGGACCGTCCCGGCCGTGACGGGTTGACCACGATCGACCAGCACCTCATTCACCACACTATTATTGGCCTCGAAGTCTATCTGCACTTCAGCTTCGGGCTCGATACGCCCTGTGGCATTGATGGTGGCCAAGATTGTGTCGCGCTCAATGTCAATGACCTCGACGTCTGGATCATCAGCGATGCTGTAGGGTTTGGGGTTCAGAAACTGGTAACCGGCCACTGTCACGCCAATGATAACGGCCAAGACCAGCACAATAATCACCACACGCTTCATTGAGACGTCTCCTCGATCGTTGTCAGATCCCCATCCATCCGCGTTAACCTCCAGCCAATCCTCCAAACAGGAGCGTTGGAAGCGCCGTAACCGCCAGCGACACGACTACGTAGACGAGCGTAAGCACCAGTGACTTCACACGGCTGAACCGAGCCGCCACGGACAGCCCCACAACGACCAGAAATAGATGCCACAACCAGAAGGGGTCTAGTCGCCCTAATAGCGTAAACAAAGGGTTTTGAGCATCCTTCATCAAGTCACCGGTAGCGACCAATGCCGACAAACCTGGAGCATTGAGGGCCCGTTGGGCGATGACCATAAAGACAGCCTGCACCAGGAAGTACAGAGCCATGGGCAACCGGGTCCAGGTGCTCATCGTGAAGACTGAGCCAAATTCCACCTCGCCTCCGGCCACCAGTGCGCCGAAGTAGAGGATCGCCGCTTGAACCACGACCCCAATGAGCAACAGTATGATGGCCGTGACCAGCCCCATCGCCAATCTGACCGGGAACGACATAAAGGTCTCCATACCGGCGCGGGCCGCTTCTGCCTGCTCAGGTGTCATCGTGGCCAGTCGGCGCTCCAGTTCCTGTTGGGCAATCTCCATATCGTAAGGTGTGCGCACCACCATCATGGCCGACATACACAGGAGCACCACCAGGAGCGGCACTGCCCACATATACCACTCACGCCGCGCCAGCACCGCCTTAAATGTCGCCGCCGGCCTGTCAATAATACCGAAGAGAAGCTGCCACAGAGGTGGCGTCTTTTCGTTTGATGCAGTTTCAACAGTTGTCATTGAACTCCTCCAGTTGAGTAGCCATAGCGCGCGGAACGGCTCGTCCTGGCCAACGGGCCAGGGAATCCGCGTCTACCTCAATCATATTGCCGGCTCCAGTATATCAGAAAGAGGGAAAAACATCATCGGAAAAAAAGTGGATTTGCCATACGTCAAAAGGACCAGCTTTCGAGCACGGCCTCTCCACACTAATCGTAACGGGCTCTACGACAAATGTTGTACTTCCGAATGATATCACAACTCGCCGCTCGCAGCTTGACCCGAACCCGACAAATGACAGATGTCTCCCATACGAGGGTTTGATGATGTCTTTCTGATGCTAATTCAGATGTTAGCACTACCTAGCTCTATGTCAAGCTTGCAACGAAACGAAAAATGTGGTATTATGAATATGTATCATACTTCACAATAATTTTGTCTCCGAGCCACAATACCAAATCTGCCTGCAAATTCTATCAAGGAGGACAAGGCCCATGGCAACAAATGAAGCCCCTGATATTGTGGTTGGTCGCCTGCCCATCTACCTGCGTGCTCTGACAATCATGGCAGAAGAGGGACAGGAAATCACCTCATCGCAAGAACTGAGCAAAAAACTGGGCATCAGCTCGGCCCAAATCCGCAAAGACCTGTCGCACTTTGGAGAGTTTGGTAAGCAAGGCACAGGTTATGAAATCGCTTACCTCCGAGATCAGTTGAAGCGCATTCTGCACGTAGAGCGCACCTGGCCGGTAGCACTGGTGGGCTACGGTGACCTGGGCACCGCATTGGCTAATTACGCCGGGTTCGCGCCCAAAGGTTTCGAGATTGTTGCCGTGTTCGATAGCGCACAAGACAAGGTCGGGCAGCAAATAGCCGGCAAGGAGGTGCTGGACCTCACCGAGTTTCCTGCAGTGGTGCGCGAACGCGATATCAAAGTGGCGATCGTGGCAGTCCCGTCATCCGCCGCACAGGAAGTAGCAGGGATTCTGGTGGAGTCCGGCATCAAGGCAATTCTGAACTATGCACCCATCAATATTTCGGTCCCGGCTGAGGTACAGGTGCAATATATAGACCCCGCCGCCCACCTGCAGCACATGACCTATTACCTGGAGTAAGCTCGCCCACACCGGTGCCGCTTCTTTGTGGGAGTCTTGCGCCAGGCTAAGCAGAATTACTCTCATGGGACCAAGAAAACCGCACGAGTCGCGTCGACTCTGTCACGTCGACTCTGTGCGGTTTCTGTTTCTGACTCGAAGGTATCAGACAGCCACCATGCTCCGACGGATGGCGTCGTGGATGTCAAGAGCCCGCCCAGCCCCCAGGGCCACGCAGGCCATAGTATTCTCGGCCACATAGCACGGCACGCCAGTCTCCCGGGTCAGCATCCGATCTACGTTGCGTAACAACGCCCCACCTCCGGTGAGGACCATGCCCCGGTCAATGATGTCCGAAGCCAATTCGGGCGGGGTCTGCTCCAGCACACCTTTCACGACCCCCACAACCGACGAGAGCGGCTCGGCCAGAGCCTCGGTAACTTCGTCAGACGTAACATTGATGGTGCGGGGCAGACCAGCCACCTGGTCGCGTCCCTTCACCTCCATCTCAAGTGTCTCCTCCAATGGAAGCGCGCTGCCGATTTCCAGCTTAACCTCTTCGGCCGTCTGCTCGCCGATCATCAGGTTATATTTGCGCCGGACGAAGGAAGCAATGGCCTCGTCGAATCTGACACCGCCCACGCGTGCCGAGCTGGAGACCACAATGCCATACATCGCCACCACGGCCGCTTCACTGGTGCCGCCACCGATGTCGACCACCATGTTTCCAGTCGGGGTATCAATGGGCATACCAGCACCGATGGCAGCCGCCAGCGGCTCCGGAATCACGTAGGCTTCGCGCCCACTGGCCTGTCGAGCAGCATCCTTGACGGCCCGCTCCTCCACGCTGGTCACTCCCACGGGCACACTCACCATCACGATAGGGCGAAACAAACGAAAGCGCCCGGCAATGCGATTGATGAAATAGCGCAGCATCGCCTCGGTTACAATGTAGTCGGCAATCACGCCATCGCGCAGGGGATGCAGCACCTCAATGGCCTCTGGCACCCGTCCCTGCATGGTGCGGGCCTCTTCGCCGACGGCCACGATCTTGTTATCAGCGGTAGAGATCGCTACCATAGAGGGCTCCTGCACCACGATACCATGGCCCTTGACGTATACCAAGACGTTTGCGGTGCCCAGGTCTATCCCGATCTTCTTTTCGAACATTCTATCTCCAGATTATTCCGAGGGTGTGTTTATGCCAGGTCGTCGCGTTTCGGCCCGGCGACCACCCCGTCTGCGACGGGCTTCCACGATCTTGATGCGTATAATCGAGCGGCGTAGGGCAGACTCGGCTTTGGCAAAATCCACCGTCTCATCGGCCATAGTTTCAAGACGCTCTTCAGCCCGGCGCCGGGCTGCCTCGGCCCGCTCCAAGTCAATCTCCTCTGCTCGCTCGGCGGTATCGGCCAACACCGTCACGTGGTCGGGCTGCACCTCCATAAAACCGCCACTAATAGCAAAGCTGTTCTCGTCATCCCCGCGCCTCACCCGAAGTTCGCCATAGGTTAGCGCGGTGAGCAACGGCGCGTGACGAGGCAGAATCCCCATTTCGCCGGAAATGCCGGGCGCGATGACTATATCCACATCTTCAGAGTAGACCAGACGTTCAACCGTCACGATGTCGAGTTTCAACGGCATGGTTGTTCCCAGTCTCCAAACTGGCTAGCCGCTCATCTGCCGACCGGCCTCAATGGCCTCGTCAATGGCGCCCACCATATAGAAGGCCTGTTCAGGGATGTCGTCCAGTTCACCGTCCAAGATCATCTTGAAGCCGCGCACCGTATCGCTGATAGATACGTAGCGGCCGTCCCGCCCGGTAAACTGGGAGGCCACAAACATTGGCTGCGAGAAGAAGCGCTGGATCTTGCGGGCACGGGCCACCGTCAGCTTATCGTCTTCGCTTAGCTCGTCGATACCCAAGATGGCGATGATGTCTTGCAAGTCCTTGTAACGCTGGAGCACCTGCTGTACACCTCGCGCCACGCCGTAGTGCTCTTCGCCCACGATGAGCGGGTCGAGGATGCGACTGCTGGACGCCAGCGGGTCTACCGCCGGGTAAATCGCCTGCTCGGCGATGGACCGCTCCAGCGAGATGGTGGCGTCAAGGTGGGCGAAAGTGGTCACCGGGGCCGGGTCGGTGTAGTCGTCGGCTGGCACGTAGACAGCCTGCATAGAGGTGATCGATCCACGCTTGGTCGAGGTGATTCGCTCCTGCAGCTCACCCATCTCGGTGCCCAGCGTGGGCTGGTAGCCGACGGCACTCGGCATACGCCCCAGAAGGGCCGAAACCTCAGAACCGCTCATCACGAAACGATAGATGTTGTCGATAAAGAGCAGCACGTCACGTCCCTGGTCACGGAAGTACTCAGCCATAGTCAAACCAGCCAGACCGACTCTCAGGCGCACGCCGGGCGGCTCGTTCATCTGGCCGAAGACCATCACCGTCTTGTCAATGACGCCCGATTCTTTCATCTCGTTCCAGAGCTGGGTCCCTTCGCGGGTGCGTTCACCCACACCAGAGAAGACAGAGAAACCGCCGTGCTCGGAGGCCAGGGTGTAGATGAGTTCCATAATAATAACGGTCTTGCCCACGCCGGCTCCGCCAAAGACGCCGGTCTTGCCTCCCTTGGTAAAGGGCGCGATCAAGTCAATCACCTTAAGGCCGGTCTCAAACACCTCAGCCTCAGTCACCTGCTCGTCGAAGGGAGGGGCTGGCCGGTGGATGGGGTAGTACTCCTCAGCCTCGACCGGGCCCGCCTCATCAATCGGCCGCCCGAGCACGTTGAAGATCCGCCCCAGCGTGTTGGGTCCCACCGGGACAGCGATCGGTGCGCCAGTGTCAATCACTTGCATACCGCGCCGCAGGCCCTCGGTGCTGTCCATAGCTACGCAACGCACCAAATCGTCGCCCAAGTGTTGCTGCACTTCGAGGACCAGGCTTCCGGCGCCGGCCCCGTTGCCGTCTTCTCGTGGGACTTCCACCGCATAGTAGATCTCCGGCATCTCACCCGACGGGAAGGCGACGTCTACGACGGCACCCATTATCTGCGTTATTTGACCTACGGTTCCTTTTGCCATTTAGTCCCCCTCAAGAGCATCAGCCGTCCGCTGGCCGAGAGGCTCTCCAAAGTTCGATATACTTCTCGCAAACCGAGGAATCAAGTTCCTCAGCCAAATCCATGGGCAGTTGTAACATCTCGATCAAGTCCTGGACATCAGCCAGGTCACGGAGGCTTCGTTAAGACGCCGTTCGTAGCTCTCTACCATCCGGCCTCTCAATCAACCTCACCCTGACCTATTGCGCCCCTCGCTCGCCGCCCACCTGGCACGTCAGGCCCTCGCGCTCATCAACGCCTCGGCACCGCCAGCGATGTCGAGCATCTCCTTGGTAATAGCTTCCTGGCGGGCCCGATAGTAACTCAACGTCAAATCACCGATCAACTCGTTGGCACTCTCTGTGGCGTTGCGCATAGCAACCATGCGCGCGCTGTGTTCGCTGGCCAAAGCTTCGAGGACAGCCTGGTAAATCTGTAGCTCGGTGAAACGGGGCAGCACCGTATTCAAGATCGTATTGGGGTCTGGCTCATAGAT
>JAUVPY010000395.1 GCA_030598425.1 Anaerolineae bacterium | reverse complement strand
GCGTATGAGGTGAGACAGGCTGGACACTGAACCATTGGCAATCGCCTCGATGACTTTGGAAAGTCTTGCCCTTGGGTCGTTTCCCTTCTGGCGTGCATATTGTATCAGGTTCAAATTTGAACGAGGTTTGAACTTAGTAAGAAAACAGTTAGATTCTACAACCGCGGCGGGGTGCTTCACTGTTGAGGGCGATGGGGAAATGTGTTATACTGGGCGCAGCAGACGATGTGTATGGCGGCGGAAGCTGCTCACCTGAGAAAACAGTCCGTTTAGGTTGACAAGAGGTCAACCACACCTTGGGCGGGCTCCATGCCTAAGGGGCGGGAGTTGGGACAGAATGCCGACAAATCTTCCTCCTGAATATCACGAGGCCGAAAAGCAATATCGCGCAGCTACGTCGCCTGCGGAGAAAATCACCCGCCTCGAGGAGTTGATTGGCACCATCCCCAAGCACAAGGGCACTGACAAGATTAGGGCTGATTTACGCCGTCGACTCTCCAAGCTGAAAAGCGCGGCCCAAAGCAAGAAAAGCCTTGGAAGACAAGAATCTGCCTACCGAATCGACAAAGAAGGCGCGGGGCAAGTCGTGGTCATCGGCCCCGCCAACGTGGGCAAATCGGCACTGGTGGCGGCTCTGACCAATGCTACCCCCGAGGTGGCGGATTTTCCGTTCACCACCTGGACACCCACCCCCGGAATGATGCGCATGGAGAACATCCAGGTCCAGTTAATCGACACACCACCTCTGAATAGGGAATATATGGAGGCGGAAATGCTGGATCTGATTCGAAGGGCAGACTTGATCCTCTTAGTGGTTGATCTGCAAACGGACCCGGTCCAGCAGCTTGAGGAGACGGTCGAACTGTTGGCTGAACATCGCATCGTGCCTCGACATTTGGAGGATCGCTACCCCCAGCAGCGTGGTTTGACCTTCATACCTTTCCTGGTACTGGTCAACAAAAGCGACGACGAGGGTTCGGATGAGGACTTTGAGATCTTTTGCGAACTGCTCGAGGATGATTGGCCATTGTTACCCCTCTCGGCGACGACCGGGCGCAACCTGGAACTCCTGAAGCAAACGGTCTTCGAGCTCCTGGAGGTAATTCGTATTTACTCCAAGACCCCTGGCAAAGAGCCCGATTTCACCGCACCGTTTGTCATGAAGAGAGGAGGTACCGTCGAAGATTTTGCCGGAAAGATCCACAAGGACTTTGTCGACAGCCTGAAGCTGGCTCGAATCTGGGGCGATGGCGTATATGATGGACAACCGGTGGGACGAGATCATGCCCTTCACGATGGTGATGTGGTGGAACTGCATACCCAGTAAAAGAGGTGTTTGGGGACAGTGATGAAGAAAACGATGAAGGCGCTTGTCAAGAAGTATCGAAAGCCTGGCCTGTGGTTGGAGGAAGTGCCCGTGCCCGAGTACGGGATCAACGATGTTTTGATCAGGGTCCATAAGGCGTCCATCTGTGGTACGGACGTGCACATTTGGAACTGGGATCCCTGGGCGCAGAGTACAATCCCCGTCCCTATGGTAATTGGTCACGAATTCGTCGGCACCGTTGCTGCAATGGGCAGCAACGTACACGACTTGGAAACTGGCGATATCGTTGTAGGCGAGGGTCATATCGTTTGCGGAAGATGCCGGAACTGCTTGGCGGGACGCCGCCACCTGTGTAACGCCACGACCGGGGTGGGTGTGAACCGGCCAGGCACTTTTGCAGAATACGTTTGCATCCCGGTAACAAACATCTGGCACGCCGATCCCAACGTCCCAATGGATATCCTGTGCATTTTTGATCCCCTTGGCAATGCGACTCATACAGCTCTGGTATTTAAAGTGTTGGGTGAAGATGTGCTGATCACCGGTGCCGGCCCGATTGGGATTATGGCCACTGCCATTGTGAAACACGCCGGAGCACGCTGTATCGTGACGACCGATCTGAACCCCTATCGCCTCGAACTGGCCAAGAAAATGGGAGCTACCATCGCCTTAAACGTCAGGGACAGAAGTATCGCCGAGACGCAGATGGAACTGGGGATGAAGGAAGGCTTCGATGTCGGCCTTGAGATGTCTGGGAGTGGGGAGGCCTTCAGGGACATGCTGGCCAACATGTGCCACGGCGGTAAAATAGCCTTGCTGGGAATACCTACCGAGGAGCTGGCCATCGACTGGAACACCGTGATCTTTAACGGGCTCACGATAAGGGGCATCTACGGCCGCGAGATGTATGAAACGTGGTACCTGATGCAGTCGATGATTCAGACTGGACTTGACATAACTTCTATGATCACCCATAAGTTTCATTATGCAGAATTTGAGCAGGCGTTCGAGGTGATGCGCTCTGGGAATTCGGGGAAGGTGATTATGGACTGGGTCGACGATTAGACGCTGCCGTTGACTAAGGATGGTTAGGAGGCTTTATGCGTATTGGGCTCATTTCCGATATCCACGGCAACTTGGTTTCTTTGGCATCCGTCCTGGCAGACATCGACCGGGCAGGTGTGGATCAGATTGTCTTTCTGGGTGACGTGGCTGCGATCGGCCCACAACCTTGTGAAGTGCTAGAGCGGCTAAGAGCTTTGGACCCTCCATGCATCATGGGCAATCACGATACGGAGGTGCTCAACCCAGAGATGGTCCACGGCGATGCAGATGTATCGCCGTGGGAGGTGGAGTTGACCGATTGGTGCGTTGGCCAGCTTTCAGAAGCTGACCTTGATTATTTGCGCTCCTTTCAGCAGTGGATCGAAATCCCTCTCGGCGCCGACGACACTCTGCTGTGTTTTCATGGCTCGCCCAAGTCGAATATGGATAAGATCCTGGCTACCACCCCGGTCCCAGAATTGGACGAGATGTTGGCGGGCCATTCGGCAACCGTAATGGCCGGCGGCCATACGCACGTGCAAATGCTACGCCAGCATAGGGGTGTGGCCATCGTGAACCCAGGCAGCGTCGGTTTTCCGCTTGAACAAGTGCCTTTTGAGGGCTTGCCGCGTTATCTGCCCTGGGCCGAATACGCAATCCTCGACTGGGCAGACGGCGTCCTGGGAATTGAGTTGCGGCGTGTTCCTGTGGATCTTGATAAGGTAAGACAAGCGGCGCTGACCAGCGGCATGCCCCGCGCTGCCGCCTGGCTGGAGCTGTGGATAACGCCAGCGTAGATCAGTGGCATACGCCTCTAGTGCGCGCCGGGCAGAGTAAAGAAGAAGAGGCTCCCCTGCCCCGGCTCACTTTCAACACCTACCTGACCGTCAAACTTTTCCATTTCCGTTCTGGACGAAACAATAAGCTTGCCGTTCATTTCAGCCAGAAGGAGAGACACCCATGCCTCAAATAGAGATAGAAGTCCACGATCCTGAAATCTTGGCTCAGGCGCGGACGGTGCTGGATGCCTGTCGGTCGGCGGAAGAGATGCAACAGGCGGTGCTGGACGCGGTGGCACGCAACGAAGAATGGCGCGGCCAACGCTGCATCAACCTGTTAGCCCCCGAAGCGCCCACCAGCCCCACGGCGCGTGCCCTGTTGTCGAGTGAAGTTGGCATCCGCGCCGCCGAAGGACACATTGGTGCCGTCAACCGTTGGTTTGTGGGCACTCAGTATATCGACGAGATTGAGGCTCTGTGCATCGAGTTGCTCAAGAGAGTCTTTCG
>JAUVPY010000119.1 GCA_030598425.1 Anaerolineae bacterium | reverse complement strand
TCCCAGCCCTACGATTGCGTCGCGGGCATCGCGCAGCGACAGGTCAGATTCGAAGATGCACCTCCTGGTGAGTCCCCAAATAGACAAGATTGCCCCGTATCATACCACGTTTTGGCAAAACTGGCACGCAGTAAGCATATGATTGTTGTATTTTTTGCTCCAATCCTGGTATAATCAGGTGCAACACACTTTGCGAAGCAAGTGTGTTGCATGTGAGAGAGTTTAACCAAGGCAAGGAGCACTTCAGACCATGGAGCAAATAAAAGACTGTGCGGAAAAGATCATCACCAATGTGGAAAAGGTGATCATCGGCAAACACAAGCCGGTGCAGATGACGGTGTTGGCACTGCTGTGCCAGGGACACCTGTTAATCGAGGATGTGCCCGGCGTCGGCAAGACAATGCTGGCCCGTGCCATCGCCAAATCCATTGGGTGCACGTTCAGTCGTCTCCAATTCACACCCGACATGCTCCCCTCCGACGTGACCGGCGTGAGCCTGTTCAATCAGAAGACACGTGAGTTTGAGTTTCGCGAAGGCCCGGTCTTTGCCCAAATCGTTCTGACAGATGAGATCAACCGGGCCACCCCCAAGACACAAAGCGCGCTTCTAGAAGCGATGGGAGAACATCAAATCACTGTTGACGGCACGACCTATACGCTGAGTCGTCCGTTCCTTGTGCTGGCCACACAGAACCCCATCGAGTACGAAGGCACCTTTCCCTTGCCCGAGGCTCAACTCGACCGCTTCATGTTGCGCATCAACCTGGGATACCCGTCGAAAACCGATGAAGCTTCTATCTTGGAAGCGCAGCGGATGATTCATCCAGTACAGGAAATCACGCAGGCGGTGAGCGTGGAAGAACTCCTGGACGCCCAGGAGCAAGCCAAATCCGTCTACGTGGATGATTTGGTGAAGGAATACATCGTTTTGCTGGTAGATGCCAGCCGCCATCATCCCGATGTGTACCTGGGCGCCAGTCCCCGTGGCAGCCTGGCTCTCTACAAAACAGGTCAAGCCCGTGCAGCAATCGCGGGCCGTGACTATGTGATCCCCGATGACGTGAAGGCTCTGGCCGAGGCCACGATGGCGCACCGGCTTATCATCAGTCCGGCCGCCCGCATCAAAAACGTGGATCCGCGCGAGGTGGTGCAAGAGCTGCTAGACTCGGTGCCGGTGCCGGGCACGCGGGTGAGAATGTAGATGGCAGACGACACTGAGATTTTGTTGTGAAGATCCTTGAGCGCAGTTGGATCGTCATCCTCCTATGGCTGGCCTCGCTCATTCTAGCGCTGGCCGTGAAACCTCCCCAAAGTGATATCTTCTTCACGCTTACCTATCTCTTTGGCGGCCTGCTGGTGTTCTCGTTTCTGTGGGCCTGGCTCAACCTGCATTGGACCCGAATCACCCGACAGACCCGCTCGCGCCGTTCTCAAGTGGGCAAATACGCCGAGGAACGCTTCGTCATTGAGAACACCGGACGGCTGCCCAAATTATGGCTGGAAATGCGCGATCACTCAGAATTGCCGGGTCACCTGGCGAGCCGGGTTATCAACGCATTGCCCGCGCGTCGCCAGCGAAGCTGGGCGGTGAAAACCATTTGTTACCGCCGGGGGCGGTTTATGCTGGGACCGATCACCCTATACTCCGGCGACCCGTTTGGCCTTTTCCTCTTGACCCGTGACATCCATCTGGCGAGCCATATTGTGATCTATCCGCCCACTTTTGATGTGCCCGGCTTCTCGCCTCCCATCGGCCAGGTGTCTGGCGGTGACGCGCTGCGCCGCCGTACCCACTACATCACCACAAACGTCGCCGGCGTACGCGACTATGTGCCGGGCGACAGCTTCAACCGCATCCACTGGCGCTCTACCGCCCGCACTGGCCGGCTGATCGTCAAGGAGTTTGAGCTTGACCCGATGGCCGACATCTGGCTTTTCCTCGACTTGGAGAAGCGCGTCCAAGTCGGTAGTGTTGGAGAGCCAACGGTACAAGATCTAGCCTTGCCACCGTTTCTGCGCGTCTTGCGGGAGGACGTGAGCCACATAGAACTCGACCCCAGCACCGTGGAGTACGCCATCGCCATCACGGCCTCGCTGGCCAAGCATTTTTTGGACCGTGACCGCTCGGTGGGCATGGTCACCTACGCACACGGAGCACAGCGAGAGTTTGCCCAAACTGACCGGGGTGAGCGCCAACAGGCGCGCATTTTGGGGATGTTGGCCGTCGCCCACGCCGAAGGAACCATCCCTTTGTCGCAAGTGCTAGCCGCCGAGACTGTCCATTTCACGCGGGATACCACGGCCATTATAGTGACTCCTTCCACCGATCCCGAGTGGGTGGTGGCGGCCCGACACCTCGTCACCCGAGGTGTGCGATGCGTGGCCGTGGTCGTTGATCCGGCCGGCTTTCTGCAGGAAGCATCCACAGGCCGCTACGAGCACGTTACCCGTCGCGTCGTCGCCGACTTGGTTGCCAGCCAAATTGCAACTTACGTGGTACGCTACGGTGATCCGCTGGAGTTGGCTCTCAACGAGGCAAACGTCCAAGCTGTCTAAGCCGTGTTGACAATTTGTCCTTGCCCTCTGAGGCTCCAGCGAAGAGTTTGATGATCCCTCTCAGGTGCTAACTCAAATGTCAACACTACCTGGCCCTTCAAGTTGGAGGTTAGAGGATCAACATCACGTCACCGAACGAGAAGAAACGATACCGTTCGGCGATGGCAGCCTCGTAAACGCGGCGGATCAGTTCGCGCCCACCGAAGGCACTGACCAGCATCAGCAGGCTCGATTTGGGCAGATGGAAGTTGGTCAGCAAGGCGTCCACGACGCGGAAGTGGAAACCGGGGTAGATAAAAAGGTCAGTCGGGCCCTCGAAGGCAGCCACCGGCCGCCAGGGACATAGGTCCACCTGGAGCTGGCTTGCCTCCCGCAACGCGCCGGTAACACCCGCACTGCGTAGGGCAGCCGTCTCCAGCGTGCGGACGGCAGTGGTGCCGACGGCCACCAGCCGACCACCGGCCAGTTTGGCCCGGTTAATCTGCTCCGCGACCTCCGGCGTCAGGCTGGCCCATTCGGAGTGGATGGCGTGATCCGCCACCAAATCCGTTGTCACCGGCTTGAACGTGTCGAGACCGATGTGCAAGGTGAGGAAGGCCAGGGTCACTCCCCGCTCGCGCAAGGCCAACAGCATCTCCGGGGTGAAATGCAGGCCGGCGGTGGAAGCTGCCGCCGAACCGTCCACCCGGCCGAAAACAGTTTGATACCGTTCTGGGTCGGATAAGGACTCGTGGATGTAGGGGGGAAGGGGTACTTCTCCCAGTTCATCGAGCAGCGGCGCGACGGGGCGGTCAAATTCCACGACGCGCCGGGCTTCGCCCAGGTCCGCTACCACCTTCGCCTCCACCTGGCTTCCCCCTTTTTCCAGGTGCAATTGGGTCCCGCTCCGTACCCGCTTACCGCCGACCAATACCTCCCAACGGCGATCTTCCAACTGTTTGAGCAATAAGACCTCGACGCGTCCACCGGTCGCTTTGCGTCCCAACAAGCGGGCCGGGATGACGCGGCTGTCGTTGGCCACCAGGATATCGCCTGGGCGCAGGTAGTCAAGGGTGTCCCGAAAGCGGCGATGGGCGATTTCGCCGCTGGCTCGCTCCACCACCATCAGCCGCGACGCGTCACGGGGCTCAATCGGCGTCTGGGCAATCAGGTCGGGGGGGAGATGGTAGTCGAATTCGTCGGTTCTGAGGTCGGTCATGATTGGCAGTATACCATATCTGCGTTCCGATAATCAATTCTGCTGAATCTTCAAGCACGGCTTGTGCGAAGTCGAGAAATGCTCGCAGCAGGTCAGTGACCTGCGTGTCGGACCGTGGGAAACGCCAGGTCACGGACCTGGCTCGAGCTGGGGGCACACTTTGTTCGATTTGTCAAGCGGCTTTGCACGAGCGCTGGATCTTCAAGGGTCGAAGTAAGCGGTTGCGTATGGCCTTGACTTGTGCATGGCACAGTGCTATGATGCGACCAGATCCAGCAAAAAGGGAGGTGCACCTCTGGGAAAGAAAAACCGTATTCCACGCTGGCCGTTTGGTTTTGCCCTCGCATTTTCGCTGGGTTTCATCGGAGCCGCCCTGTACCAGGCGCAGCTCAAAAGCGTAGCGGTGCGAACTCTGGCCCGCTGGCTGGATAACCCGGCCAAGGCACGCGGGATCTGGGTTGACCTGGGACCGGGCATCCCGGGCTGGTTACGCATCACGCTGACCGGTTTTATGGGCCATACGCTGCCGGGGATCGTGGGCCACCCGGTGGAAACGGTGGCCTTCTCGCGCTTCGGCGGCTTCAACCTCGACCGGCGCTTCTCCGATTTCTTGAACCCACACAGCCCCAGCTATCAGTGCTGGTACGGCGCGTATATCGTCTTCGACAACGAGCATCGCCAACGTTTCGGCTTCGAGCCCGAAGGGGGCGCCAGCGTACAGGATGCGCTGGACGCCCTGGAAGCTGATCAACGGCTGGTCTACAAAAGCGCGGGCATTCCGCTGAAGTTTGACGATGGGCGCCTGGTGCGGCCTATCGGTGACTTTGAGAGAACCCAGGTCGAAGAGGATGGAGGTACCTGGTGGAAAGTGAGCGGCGCCGCGGAAACGTGGTCCACTTATCACCGCGGCCGGCTGCCGGACGAAAGCTGGAAGTCTCGCTGGTGCTACGGTTCTGTGCCCACCGGTGTCGACCACGGCGTGGATGACTTACATCCCCTCACGTACATTGGCGAGTTTTGGGTCCGGTATGAGGAAGCCTGGCGCGCCTCCTGCTGCAAGTTCTTCATCTACCCCAGCTACACCAACCGAGCAGGCCAGCAGATTGACAAAGGCGACGCGCGGCTGGTTAAAGCCGGTCAGGCAGCGCTGGCTGGCATCCGTTTCGGCCCTGCTGAAACGCGTATCCCACACGCCCCCTAGCCCTCAGGACAACCTCAACTTTCTTCCTCTTGATTTTTAGGACAATTTGGGCCATAATCAGCAACTAGGTAGTGTTGACATTTGAAGTGGCACCAGAGTGACATCATCAGACATTTCGCTGGAGTCCCAGAGGACAAAGACAAAATGTCAACACGGCCTAACCCAGCGTGTTTTGACAAAATCATCAATTGTCTGCTGAGATCTGGATTTCGGGGCAGGGCGTGGAGGAACACCCTGCGCCGAGCCATTTCTACTGAAGGCCGTGGACAAGTTCTGTTTGCGTTCGGGCCTCAGCCAGGCACTTCGCAGAGAAAGAGGTGAAAATGGAGACCACACTGTACAACATATTCAGCATGTTACGATACAGGGGGCGTGAAGGACACTGGGCGTGGGTGCTTCACCGGGTGAGCGGGCTAGGCGTCATGCTCTTCTTGTTGCTGCACATCACCGATATCTTCCTCCTCGCCTTCGGCCCCAACGTGTTCAACACGTGGCTATTCCTGTTCAAAGCGCCGCCCTTTCGTGTGATGGAAGTCTTTTTGATCTTCGGCGTGCTGTTCCACGCTGTCAACGGCTTGCGCGTCATCCTGCTGGATTTTGCGCCAGGCTTAGGTCGCTATCAGCACGTGATAGTTTGGGTTGAAACGGTGATCGTGGCGATCGTTTTTGTTCCTGCGGCGGTGATTACACTCGCGCCTCTGTTTGGTTGAGGAGGAGAGAATTGACTACCGGAGACTATCATTTCCAACGTCGCCAGGCGCAGCGTCCTCCCGGGAGTGGCTTTGAGTTCTCTGCCTGGTTTTTTATGCGCGTTTCGGGGGTCCTGCTGCTAGTGCTGGCTGTCTTCCACCTGCTGTATATGCACATGGTCATCAGGGTGGAAAACATCAACTTTGACACAGTCGTAGGTCGTTGGACCGGTCCGTGGGGGGTTTTTTGGCGGTTGTACGATCTATTTCTGCTTATCTTCGCCATGGCCCACGGCTTCAACGGCTCGCGCTACATTATCGACGATTACATCAGATGGCGGGGCGTGCGGGTCGCCTTTAAGACCGTCTCGGCCGTGATTGCCTTCGTTTTGTGGGTCATGGGGGCGTACATCATCTTCACCTTCTGACCATAAAAGGTGCAACGCACTTGCAGCAAGTGCGTTGCACCTTATTGCTTCAGATCCTTCCACAGCACCGCCACCCGGTCACCGGTGAGGCGGAAACCGTGGCGCTCGTAGAGGGTCTGCGAGCGCAGGTTACTCTCCTGGGTATTCAGCGTAATCCAGTTAACTCCGGCTTTGACCATGCTCACCAAGGCTTCGGTCAGCATGCGGGTGCCAACTCCCTGTCCTTCCCAGTCCGGGCCCACGGCCAGCCGGGTGATGTGTCCGTGCCCTTCCTGCTTCTCACACCACTGATAGCCAACGACATCACCGTCCAGCTCGGCGACAGTGAAGATAAAGGCCCGCGCCAAGGCTTCTTCAAAGCTGCTGGTGGGCTTGTGCCAGATCGGGTCAAAGATGCGCCTATCCAGCGACAAAAGCGCGGGCACGTCACGTAAATGAGCCGAGCGAATGGTAACGCTTCGGTTGCCGCTGACTGTCACCGGTTGATAATGCCACTCGTAGGTCACCACCCAGTCCCGGCTGGCAAAATCGCGTTTGTTGAGAACCGCCGTCAGCCACGGAGCATATCCAATTTGAACCAGGGCGGTCGCGCCCTCCTGGCGGGTCGTTTCCTCAACCAGCGGCAAAAAAATATCCAGGTAGGGGGAGACGTGCCAGTCGTCGCTGAGGGCGGCGGCCGTGATGAGGGCGATGAGAAAGGGCTGGATTTCAGCTAGCATAAACCCGTTGACGCCATCCCCTTCGCCTGCCACCCAGCCCATCCCAGGCCTCAGGCGAAGCGGCACCTGCTCAGGAGGGATGCGCAGGTGTACACGCCACGCGCGGGCCAGCAACCGCTGCACAGCCTCAGCGTCGTCCGGCCTGGCAGCTCGGGCTTCGTAAACCTGGGTGCGCTTTCGGAATACCATACGCCTCATCCCATCCAAGAGGCATTGTAGCCCGGCGCAAGTGCTAAGTCAAGCGTGAAATGAAAATCGGTCAGTTGCAGATTTCGGTGTAGCCCTTGACCGTACAGCCGCGCCGCGTCACTTGCGTCAGGGTGTGTCCAGAATTTTAGGTGCAACGCACTTACGACCTGGCGCCGGCTTGAAAATCGCACTTCGCAGTACAGGTTTTCGCAAATTGAATTGCCCGTCGTAAGTGCGTTG
>JAUVPY010000214.1 GCA_030598425.1 Anaerolineae bacterium | reverse complement strand
GGCGGCGTGAGCAGCCAGGACTTCCAGCGTTTCGATATCCTGTTTGGTAAAGGCGGAATCGCCCCACTTGTTCAAGACCTCCAAGGCGCCGATGGTTCTGTCCTTCACCCGTAGGGGGGCGCCCAGAATGGAGCGGACGTCGAACTGCGTCACCTGGGAGACCTGTGCATAATAGCGTGAGTCTTTACTTGTGTCGTCGACCACCAGTGATTGGTTGTGGCGGACAATCCAACCAGCGATGCTGTTTTCCAGGGGCACTGGCAGGGTCCTCAATTGGGCAGGGTCGGCGTTTGTGGACGCTTCAAAATGCAATTCTCCTGACGTCTCGTCCAGCAGTATGATAGAAGCAGCTTCCGTGCTGGTGACCTCGGTGGCAACCTTGATAATGAGGGTCAGCAGCGTGTCCAGGTCCAGGGTGGAGTTGAGGCTGCGACTCACCTCCAGGATCAACCGCAGTTGAGCGTTCTGCGTCGTGAGCGATGATTGGCTAGGAGAAGGGGAATCCAATGCCTGAGAGCCTGATGTTGCTTGACGTTTCAACTTTTGGTCCACGGCTATTCTCCTGGGTTCGAAATAGCCTAATCTGCAACTAATATAACATATTCTGTTGATGTTGGCGGTTACAAAATGGTTACGATCGGCGCTTCGTTAGAAATCCTTGATTAGGCCGTGTTGACATTTTGTCCTTGCCCCCTGAGGCTCCAGCGAAGAGTTTGATGATGCTCAAATGTCAACACTACCTAGTTGGAGGGATAAAGGGGGAAAGTGCCTGATCTAGGGAAAAGCGGTCACCATTCGATCTCCAGTCCCTCACTGGCGACCACCACCTGGCAGTTGTTGCCCCGCTTGGCCAGGTATGTCTCTGCCTGTTTAAGGCCGGCGTAAATCGTTCGGTCGTCTGACATAGGATCGTGGTGGAACAAGGCGAGCCGCCGGACACCGGCCCTATGAGCCAATTCAGCGCCCATGACGGGGGAGCTGTGTCCCCAATCTGCTTTGTCGAGGGCATCGTTGTGCGAGTATTGGGCATCAAAAACCAGAAGATCTGCGTCCCGGAAGAAATCCGCGTAGACCTGGGTGCTTTCAGGATCCATGTTCTTGTACTCGGAATCGGTCGCGTAAACCAAGCTGGCACCGTTGTGTTCGATGCGGTAGCCGTAATTCTCGCCGGGATGTGCCATTTGCAGCGGGTAGACCTGCAGCTGCCCGATCTGGGTCCACGTCTTGGCCGGGATGCGGCGAAACTGGAGATCGGCGCTCATAAAGCTCAGCGGCACCGGAAAAAACATTTCGGATTGCTGGCCGATGAAGGCCTCTTCTAGATGGGCGTGGGGGCTGTGGAAGGTAAAAGTGTTACCGGCTTTGAAGCCTGGACTAAAGAAGGGTAGCCCCTGGATGTGATCCCAGTGGGTGTGACTGATGAGGAAGTCGGCCACACCCTGCCCCTTGCCAAACTCAGTTTTCAGCAATTCATAGCCCAACATACGTAGACCTGAGCCGGAATCCAGGATAAGCAACTGATCCCCGGCGCGGACTTCTACACAGGCGGTATTGCCACCAACCGTCTGACGAACCTCCGCCGGCAGACGCTGGATATAACGCTCGATGGCCTCGTCGCTTGAAAGATCAACACCGACAGCGCCGCGCAATGCCTCACGGATCTTGTGCTCAATAGCTGCCGGCGGGGTGGGTGTCGGAATAGAGCCTCGTATTCCCCAGAATTTGACTATCATAAAAACTTCTGCCCCCGGTTTGTGATTTTCCGTCCGAGTCTGTCACCACTGCTTGAGTCTACCACGACGATGCTGCGGAAACCCTGCAGGCTGCGGAAACCCTGCAGGTTGCGGAAACCTTGCAAGTGCAGAAACCTTAAAATTGGTGGCTCGCAGAGCATAAGGCAAACAAAAAGCGCCCCCGTACGGACCCGGAACGCTTCTACACGTCTCGTGTTGGTGCATCTGGGCTGGTAAGGTACGGGATCTTAGCTTGCTTTTTGCGCCTCCATCTTATCACACGTCGGTCTCGCTTGTCAACACGACCGTTTTCCTACCGCTATTCCTCTATTCGCTCGATTCTGGCCCCCAATGCCTGTAGCTTCTCCTCAATACGCTCATAGCCCCGGTCAATTTGGCGGATGTTGTGGATGGTGCTGGTTCCTCGGGCGCCGAGTGCAGCGATGAGTAGGGCCATACCGGCCCGGATGTCGGGGCTGGAGATGCCTTGGGGCTCGGCGTGCAACAGGCTGGGCCCCTGTACGATGCAGCGGTGAGGATCGCACAGCACAATGCGGGCTCCCATCCCGATCAGCTTGTCCACGAAAAAGAGCCGGCTCTCGAACAGCTTCTCGTGAAAGAGCACGGTGCCGCTGGACTGGGTAGCGAGCACGATACTAACGCTCATCATGTCGGCCGGGTAACCAGGCCAGGGAGCGTCTGAAACTTCAGGGATGGCGTCACCCAGGTCGGAAACCACCGTCAGCGGTTGATCGGGGGATACGAACATATCCTCCCCGCGTACCTCAGGACAGACGCCCAGTCGTTCGAGCACCAGCAAGGTCATGCGTAGGTGCTCGGGTGACGCGTTCTTGATGAGTACCTCACCCCCGGTAACGGCCGCCAGCCCGATGAAGCTGCCCACCTCCAGGTAGTCGGCACCCAGTGTGTAGTCGGCGCCGTTGAATCGCTCGACGCCGTGGATAGTCAGAGTGTTTGAGCCGATGCCTTCGATGTGCGCACCCATCTGAACCAGCAAGTGACACAGGTCTTGCACGTGGGGTTCAGAAGCGGCGTTGCGAATAATCGTCGTCCCATCGGCAGTGACGGCGGCCAGCAGTGCGTTCTCGGTGCCGGTAACGCTGGCTTCATCCAGCAGAATATCGGCGCCACGCAGCCGCTTTCCGGTGAGCACCAGGTGGTCGTCGTAAGCCGTTTCGGCCCCCAGTTGCTTCAGAGCCAGCAGGTGCGTGTCAATCCGGCGGCGACCGATTTGGTCTCCACCGGGCCGGGGCAAGTCAATACGCCCTTCGCGGGCGAGCATCGAGCCCATTAGGAGCAGCGCGCCGCGGATGCTGCCGAACAAGGGTGGGTCCGGAATGGTCTTGCGAATGGCGCCCGCTCGTAGTGTGGCTGAGTGATTGTCGTGGTGCGTAACTTCGACACCCAGGTCTTCGATGATCGTCAGCATCGTTCGCACATCCCCGATGTTGGGCAGATTGCGCAGCGTGACGGGCTCATCGGTCAGCAGAGCCGCCGAGATGAGCGGGAAGGCGGCGTTCTTGTTGCCGCTGGGCGTTACGGTGCCGACAAGAGGGCGGCTGCCTTCGATGACAAATTTGTCCATTTGATTACCTGTTACTCTTCCGTCTGTCTTTGCCTTTTACTCTCATCACCCAGTGCGCGCGTAGTGCGAACTGGGTAGTGCGTATTGCGTTGTAAGGTCTTGTAAAGTCGTACCCCTGGGAGTCTCGAAATAATGGTGCCCCTGGGGTAGTATGATGGAGTTAAACCAGTACCTTAACAATCGAAGAATAATCGAGCTCCTTTCAGTCAGGCGATTAGACACGGGAAAGTGAGTTGCACTGGCTGTTGGGGTTGGTAGTCTTTGGGATCAAGCCCGGTGATGGTCTCGACGGAGAAGTTTTTGGGCACACGTCGGACCAGGATGGTTTCCTGTTGGGGCGGGGCTTCGACGTCGTCTTCAAGTATTGAGGTGACGACCCAGAGCCAGTCATCCGGGTCAAAGCGGACCTGGACGGTCTGTCCCGCGTAGCGGCGTCCGACCGAATAGAGGAGACGGCCCAGGCTAATTTGACCAGCGGGGCTCACTTTCCGCTCAAAGTTGAAGGAAGCCAGGTAGTCGGCCACTCGTTGCAGGCTGAAGAGGCTGAGTTCGTGTTGCGGATGATAGGGGCGACGTGGCTGCATCAGCTGCGGGTGAGCAACGAGTGGGGGGCGTCCGGCGCAATCGCCAGCCCGGGAGGGGAAGAGATGATTATGTTGGTGCCGTTCGGTATCCAGGGCTTGCTGCAAGCTGGCGAGGTTAGCCAAACTGGCTTGGCTGAAGGCGAAGTTGTCTAGCGTCCGGTGGCTGCGTTCGATGTGTGGTTGATCTTTGGGACAACCGGGACGAATAAACATATGCTTGACGCCCAAGCCAACCAACCACTGCGTGATCAGACTGGGGTAGGGATCGGTAGGGCAGCCAGCTAAGACCAGTTCATTGTCCGTCAAGAGGATGTCCGGCAAGGTTCGCCACTCGGTGAAGGCAGCACGCAGCAGTTGCTGGATTTCTTCGGTGGTCAATTTACGCCAATGACGGTCGGTCTTGACGCTAAAGGCTTGACTGGCAATCTGAGCGCACCCCACCTCATCTCGAACATTGCACATAGTGGCCACTTCCCCATCAGCCAAGTGAATCCCTTCTTGACTGTCCAACTGCCAGATTTCGTGTACCCCACTTGCCCGTGGCGGGCGAGGTGGCGGCGGGTCACGGGGCTTGGGACTGGCGACGCATTCAGGACATTTCTCCTTGAAGAAGACGGCCAGCCGACTGGCTGAGGGCAGACAAACTACTTCCTCCGCCTCGCCCAACTCTCGCCTCAATTCAACCAAGACCCGCCTGGCCCCCCACAGTGGATGGGTCCGTTTGTACCTCAAGGCTTTGGTGACGATTTCTGGCTCAAATTGGGACAATATCCCGCTCGGCCCTCGCCCGCGTCGCCTCCGTCTTAGGCCCTTCAGACCTTCATCTCGCCCCTGGCGCCACCACTTCCGAGCACAGGAAACCGAGCAGCCGATTTCAGCCGCTAACGCTTTCAAGCTCTTTCCTGCCAGTTTACCACGGTAAATCTCTTCCTTTTCCGCCTGGCTTAAAGCATAACGTTGCCCCATGCCTCCCTCCTGGTCCTGCTCAGCTTTGCTGACTATAGCATATAACAAGAACCAGGATGGCTGCTACGATTATTCTTCGCTTGTTAAGGTGCTCTATTGACCTCCCCTGATCTCTCAGGGGGTACGATTATTTCAGGACTCTAGGGGTACGACTTTACAGTACCCTACAACGCAGTACGCAGTACGAATCACGGATCACGTCAAGCCCCGTAGGTTGGGTCGAGAGACCCAACACCTGACTAATGTTGGGTTTTCAACCCAACCTACGACACTACGAAACTGCTTCTATTGCTGAGCCATCAGCATTCGTACCTTGGCTTCATCGTCCTCAATGAGGTCGCCGGACAAATCCAAGGTTACCTCACGGAGCGTGCCCGTAAAGGTGAAGGGGGCATGGTACTCGTGAGACACGGCTTCACCAAAGTCATAGCCGCAGGATAACCCCTCGATGCCGAACAGAATCGGCACTGTCGTGGGGAAATCGGTGTTGCCTACCAGCTCGCCGTTGATATACAGTTGGCCTCGGCCGGGAGCGCCCTTGCCGGCGCGGACGTCTGGCGGCCCCGTCGGCTCGAACTCATACCGCAGCGTCGCCTGACCTTCAGGAACATCCACGTTGGATGTCACCTTGAACTCCTCCAATCCCAGGTAGTTGTGGATGTAATGAAGCTTGTTGTCCTTGACATAGAACACATAGCCGCCGGCGACGCCGCC
>JAUVPY010000294.1 GCA_030598425.1 Anaerolineae bacterium | reverse complement strand
GCCCTGGCTTCCTCCTGGGCGGTGAGCAAAGCCTCTTCGTACATCGCCGTATTGTCCGCACTTGAGCCAAGAATGGCGTATACCAGGGCGGCTTCCTCTGTCGGGAATGCGACGAGGTAAGTTCGATTAAAGACGCGCCAAAGACGGTCAAACTCATCCAGGGGAACGGTGACGCTGGCACCGTGGAGCGAGTCGTAGGTCCAAAACTGGTTTTCCGCCTGGCTGTACCCGGTCAGCAGCCGGTAGTGTCCCATACCACCGCGGTCTTCGGGCTCCGCCCAGGACTCGGCTATGACAGGAAAGCCATTGCTCAGAAGATATTTGAGCAGATCGGTGTCTCCTCCGTACCCAACTGCACCCTCAAATCCTAGCGAGCGGGCATAGGCCACCAACTCACCGGGGCTCACGTTTTTGTCATCTTGATTGGGCTTGAGAAACTGGGCCGCCTCGACCTGGGTGTCGCCCTGGCCGTAGTAGCTCAAGTTCATAGAAATGGTCGCCGGGCCGCAGTTGTTCCACGTTTGCCACTCGTGTTCAAACCCGGCCAGCGTGACATCCGAGGCCGGGGGCTGAACGTCGGTCACGTTGGACTCGGCAAGCCTTACCCCAGATGCCCCCGATGTCTGTGATCCGTCATTGATAGTCTCGGCGGGGCCTGGAGATAGGGCTTCAGCGGCTTCGCCCTGGGGAATCGCCTCGGCTCGGGTCTGCAACAGGGTTTCGGCGTCGATCTCGGAAACGGCCGGCGGCGTCGGCAGGGCGGGTTTGGGCAGCAGCTTGTTCACATAGGTCCGAGCATAGTAGGGCAGTAGGTCAAGCCGCCGGCTGACCGGCTCAAGGTTTAGGGTGACGTAGGCTGCCACACACAACGTGAGGAGTAGGAGGCTAAATACAAGCAGTCCACCTAGCGAATATCTCGTCCTGTGCACGTAAATAAAAGCTCCCTTCGGAAGGGACTAGGTAGTGTTGACATTTGAGTTAGCACCTGAGAGACATCATCAGACTCTTCGCTAGAGCCTCAGAGATGTCAACACGGCCTAACCACGGGTTAATTATACCAAGACTACCTGAATAGGGAAATAGTTAAGGGCTTGTCCGAATTGGAGCTGCTAAGCGACAAAAGACGCGGGACGTGTGGCATGATGCTGGAGTCGCTCGTGAGGCGCACGTCAGCAACCATGGGGCGCTGAAGCGGGGCCACGATTGGGGCCACCGGGGCCGGGAGCGGAAAGTCCCTGGAACTCAAAGGAACTCGTGGGACGCACCCAAATATTCCACGAGTTTCTTTGAGTTCCTAGGCGGATAGTGCCAATCCCTGTCCTCCCAAAGTGCATCTTGTCAGAACGAGGCGATGGCGGCCTCCTGGTCGCTGAAAATCTCGAAGAACTGGTCAAAGCCCGCCATCTTTAACACTCGTTCTACCTTGGGCTGGGGGTTGAGGAATTTGACCTGTTGCTGCGAGCCCGCGTCACGCTCGCGGTCGATGGACCGCAGGGCGCCCCATCCTTCCTCCGGGTCTGGCGGCGTCTCACCCCGCATTAGCAGGGCGACGCTGTGGAAGGCTATCAGGCCGGAGCTGCCCATGTAGGGCACTTCGCCCAAGTCAAGGACGAGGTTCCGTGTTCCCCCGGCATAGGCCTCCTTCGCTTTGTCGATGACAATCTGGTAGTTGGACGCGTCGAGCTCCCCTATGAGATGCAGAACAGTTACGGGTACTTCAGCCTGAGCTTGAGTTGCGGTGACGTACATTAGGTGACTCCTTTCTTTGTCATAGTCAGCTCATTGCCTCCCTTTGGCAATAAACGATGCGTTACTTCGTCCATAAGCTGGCGAATGAGGTGAATCCCCATGCCGCCGAGGGGCCGCTCGTCCAGAGGCTGGGTCACATCCGGCGGTGGCACGCTTGTCGGGTCAAACGGGGGCGATCGATCACGCATATATATCACAATGGCATCCCCGCTTCGGTGCAACTCGATCTCAATGGTTCCAGGTTGATACTGATAGCCGTGGACGATGACGTTGGTGGCCGCTTCGTCCGTGGCCAGGATTACGTCGGCGATCACATCTCGGTCAGCGCCAAAGGCTGACGCCGTTTCCTGGACAAAGCGGCGGATGGCGCTTAGGTTCTTAACTTCGGCCGCGATGCGAAGAGTGGAGTTCGAATCCATAGCAGAAGTATACCATCGTTGGTATTGATAGTCAATGAACTGGTATCTCCTATGTAGAAAAAGTTAAGTTCTGCTCCTGGCTGAGAGGGCTTCTGGGTTTATTTTGAGGGCAGGGGCCAGTGTGATATACTGAATACCTGAGTTCGAATTGATGTGGGGGTGACTGGGGACGTGGAGCGCGGGTGTGCTTGATTTATTGATTGGTCTTCGTGGACTCGCTGATCGTCACTGGAGCGCTCTTGCGCTTGATCTCCATCTCAAGGATCGGCCCTTACCCTCACGATACGCAATCGCGCTGTATGGTTTTCACCTCGTTGGCCTGTTGGCGGTTGTTCGCCTCACTCATCAACCTCTCTGGCTGGCCTTGATCCCGGTTCTACTTTTCCAACCCTTCGCGATTTCTTTGCGACTGAAGAAAGCCTATCCCCTCCCCGAGAGCCTGGCACCGCTGTTTTTCGCGTACACCGTACTTGCCCTCAGGTTGCTCATCGCAGTCGTGGCACGCATCCTGGGGCTCACCTCCGGCTCGCTGGTTGTGCCCGAGCCGTGGGGCAGTATGCTCAATCTTTACATAGCAGTCGGGTTAGGTGCGGTATGGGCATTGATGGCACAGGCAGGCCCAACGACCGAGGCATTTGGACGCCGCGCGCAACCAACGCGCATTCTTGGGTTGGCTTTGGCTGTGTTAACGCTGGCGTGGGCAGCCGTCGCTTATCTGACCGTTCGCACTCACGGAGTGACCGGAAGTGATCCGTATGCCTACGTTCAGATGGCAGTAGACATCGCGCGTCACGGCACGCCGCTACATGTATTCCCCCTCGCGCCTCGCGTAGCTGGGTGGGACTTGCCGGTGTGGCCGGTGGCGCCAGTCGGCTACATCCCCCCTGATCTGGGGACGGGCATAGCCGCTACCGTTTGGCCCCCAGGTTACTCGGCCTGGCTGGCCATAGGCTTTGCGGTGGGGGGCGAGGCCGCTCTATACGCCCTTACACCGCTGTTGGGATTGGCGGCGTTGCTGGCGCTCTGGTTCTTGTGCCTCGAAGTGCTGCACACCTGGAGAAACGACTGGCGATTTGTGGCGGCAGGCATGGCTGTCTTTCTCCTGGCCACCTCTTACGAGCAAGTGGACCGACTGTCAGTGCCGATGGCCGATATCCCGGCCCAATTGTTCACCCTGTTGACCGTCTACTTCGCGCTGCGTGCCACGCGGGGACATATCGTCCTGTACGCGAGCTTGACGGGCGTGTGTTTGGGGGCCGCTTTCGCGATGCGCTACACCCAGGTTCTACTGGGTATCTGCGTTCTGGTTATCTGGGCGCTCTTCTTCTACCAGCAGCGGACTCGCTCGTGGCGGACGATGGTGATATCCGTGTTGTGCTTCGGGGTAGCTGCCTGGCTGGTAGCGTCCCTGGTGCTGTGGTATCACACGATGGCCTTTGGTGGCCCGTTCCGCGTCGGGGGTACCGCCGAGCTAGCGTTGTTCGGCTTGCAGCACATCCCGCGGACGATGATTGTCACGATGCGGAGTGTCCTGATCCCACACGAGTTTCTGTACTTGGCCCCTTTTACGATATGGGGCGCGGTTCAACTGTGGCGGAGCGCTCGAATTGCGGCCGTCGCCTTGCTGACCTGGCTGGTGGTTATCGTCTTATTCCACCTGCCCTATCCTGCGTTGCGTCTGCGTGACTTGCTTTCGGTGCTTCCGGTGTTGGCCATATGGACCGGTGTAGGTGTGGCAGACGCCTTATCGCAGGCTAAGCATATCCGTCGTCCAGCATGGCGACAAGGGGCGCAGGTCGTGGTTCTTGGTCTGCTGATCGTTGCTCTCTGGGAGCGTTCTCAGGTGATATTATGGTTGCCCCTCCACGCCAAGGATTTCCACACGTTTGGCTCTTTGCGGGCCGAGCAGCGTGCCGCGTTTGACACCCTGGCTGAAGTCACGCCTCCAGAGGGAATCGTGGCCGCTTCGTTAAACGCTGGCGCCGTCACCTTGTATGCGAACCGCGACATCGTCCGCCCGGCCTACTGGTCGGAGGACGAATGGCTGGATTTTGTGGCCCGCGCTATGAACGACGGGCGAGAGGTGTATCTGCTACTGGATGGTGTGGAGATGCAGGAATCGCTCGAGGCCGTTCGATCCCATTACCAGCTTGACCAGGTCTCGTCCTTACCTATGCCCTATTTTTTCCCCGGTGGTAGTTCGGAGAATCAGAACGTGACGCTGTATGAGGTGGTGGGGACAATGACGAATTGAGATGAAGACGAATTCGGAAGAACGAAGCGGCTTTTTTCAGAATCATCTGGTTGCCAATAGTCGAGGTGATGCGGTATACTTGGCGAAGTAATTCACGAACATGGCCCTGTGCCCACCTTTGTCCCACCCAGAGGTGACCCCACAATCGAAAAACAAATTGAGAGGAGAGTTC
>JAUVPY010000120.1 GCA_030598425.1 Anaerolineae bacterium | reverse complement strand
GACCACAATACACAGGCACGTCTCTGGTCGTTAACTGTCCTCGACCAGTTGTCGGCGGCTGTTGGCCAGTCTCTGGTTCTGGAAGATCTACTGGAGGCAGGACTGACGGCACTGATTGAGGCTTTTGACTTTGAGGCCGGAGCGGTCGTTATGCGTCATCCCGCCCATCAACTGCAATTAGCGTGTCGGGTGGGCCTCTTTCCGGTTGCCGTCGAGTCTTGGTTGACTGATGAAGCCGGTGGAGGCTGGCTGATGAGCGCCCCGGAATCGGTGGTACGTCCAGATGATACCAACCAACACCTCTGGCCGCCCGGCCTGATCCAGCCTGGCCAGTCAATGTGCGGTCTCCCCTTGCACATTGAGGACGAGAGTCTCGGCGTCGCAGTCTTGACGTCAGGGCAGATGCGCAACCTGTCGTCGGTGGAACTGGCGACTCTGGAGCAGGCCTCAGGTCGGCTGGCACTGGCCGTGCGCAATGCCTTGCGGTATCGCCTGGCGGACGATGAGACTGAGGATAATGGTACCGCGCAACCCTCTGACCGCGATCAGTTGGGTGTGTCCCTTCTCTACCAGGTTGGCAAAGAGCTGAGTGGCCAACTGGACACCGAACAGCTACTCGATCAGATTCTGGCGTTGGCCCCACGCCTCGGCGCCCAGTTTGCTTATATCATCGTCGAGGAGAAAGACGGTAACTTGCACTTCAGGTCGACCGCGCCGGGTCGTGAGGAATTCGTGGGGGCGATTGGGCGTCGATTGGCGCGACATATGTTGCAGAACGGCATTGAGGGTTGGGTTCTGAGGCACCGGAGGCCATTGTTGATCACAGATACCTTGTCCGATGAGCGTTGGTATCAGGCTCCTTATTTGCTTGAGATAGATCGGTCGGCGTTGTGTGTGCCTCTGCACATGGACCGAGCTGGTGCACGCGGCACCTGGACGTTGACCAGCCGGCAGTCTGGCGTCTTTCAACCCGACGGCGTGCCACTGGCCGAATCAGTGGCGTCGCAGGTGGCTGTTGCTTTGGAGAACACTCTGCTTTTTCGCGCAGAGAGCGAAAGATCGGAGCACCTTTCTCTGATCAACGAGGTAAGTCAGGCCGCTGCCTCGATCTTGAGCCTGGACTTGATGCTCAATACTGTCACCCAGGCCATCCAGCGCCGCTTCGGCTATTTGCGTGTTTCCATCTTTCTGGTGGACGCCGGGGCCGGCGTGGTGACGACCCGCAGCCAGGCCGGCGCGCAAGGCGATGGCGTGCAGATTGAGTATCAACTGCGGCTGGGCGAGGGTCTAGTAGGGCAGGCTGCTAAAGAGAGCCAGACGAAACTGGCCAATGACGTGAGTCGCTATCCTGGTTATCTGCGATTGGGGCCCAACGCTGATGAAGTGCATGCCGAATTAGCGATACCGATACGGTTGGGCAGCAAGGTCGTAGGGGTTCTCGACCTCCGGAGTGATGAGATTGATGCCTACGGTCGCCAGGACGTGACCACGATGGAGCTGTTGGCGGATCAATTATCCATCGCCATTGAGAATGCTCGTCTTTATGGTGAGATTCGTCAGCGCATTGAAGAGTTGACTACTCTGAACAAGATCAGCCAGGCAGTCACCTCCACTCTGGATCTTCAAGAGACGTTAACCCTCATAACTGATCATACCACCCGGCTGTTGGGGGTAGCAGCCACCTCGGTTGTCCTTTACGATGAGGCTGGCGACGATTTGTGGTTCGCTGCCGCGTCTGGTGAGGGCTCAGATTATGTGTTGGGAATGAGGATGCCCATAGGCCAGGGAATTGCCGGTTGGGTATTCCAGCAGGGCCAGCCGGTTATGGTGCCAGATACGTCGAAGGACACCCGCTGGTTTGGAGGGTTCGATACAGATAGTGGGTTCAAGACCCGGTCGATCCTGTGCGTCCCTTTGCAGACCAAGGGCCAAACCATCGGCGCCATCGAAGCCATAAACAAGGAGGATGGTCCGTTCGACGCTGAGGATCTGCGCCTGTTGACTTCGACGGCGGCACCGGCCGCCAGTGCCATCGAAAACGCCCAGTTGTATGATAGAGTGCGCCAGGGAATGCGCGAGCTGGAAGAAACCCAGGCACAACTTGTTCAATCGGCCCGATTGGCGGCCGTTGGTGAGTTGGCGGCTGGGGTCGCCCACGAAATCAACAATCCTCTTACCAGCATTATCGGATTCACCAGATTGCTGCTGGAAGATCTTGTTGCGGACGATTCTATGCGCGCTGACCTGGAGACCATTGATCGCGAAGCGGCACGCACCCGTCAGATCGTGCGAGCGCTGCTTGACTTCGCCCGTACCAGCGATCCCGTGTTGGTGCCCACCGATCTGAATGACCTGGTTGAGGAGGCTGTGATACTCGTCTGTACTCGATCGGTGCTGGCCAGGGTAGCGTTGGAAAAGGACCTATCTTCGCTGCCGCCGGTGATGCTTGATACCAATCAAATCAAGCAGGTGTTGGTGAATCTGTTGAACAACGCCGTGCAGGCCATGCCAGATGGTGGGCGACTCACCATCGCGACACGACTCGCTGAGCGGAAGATAGACGGTGAATATCGAGAGATGACTGCCGTCTACGTCAGCGACAGCGGTGTGGGGATCCCCCCCGAGAATCTGGGCCGATTATTCGATCCCTTCTTCACCACCAAGGAAGTGGGTCAGGGGACCGGCTTGGGGCTCTCCGTTAGCTACAGCATCGTCGAAAAACACAGCGGCCGGATTGAAGTGCAGAGCGTACCACTGGAGGGCAGCACATTTACCCTGCTTTTGCCGGTAACCGACATCGTGCGGCAAACGGTCGAGTGAAAGATGAGGCCGAATAATCGTGGATGAGCACATCCTCGTTGTGGATGATGAACCTGCCGTACTCGCCACCTGTGTGCGCGTGTTGAACCGTGTCGGATATTTGGCCGAGGGAGTGAGCGATAGCGAGGTAGCACTGGACCGTCTGACGCAGGAAGTCTTCGATCTGTTGCTGACCGACATCCGAATGCCAGGTCGCGACGGGTTGGAGCTGCTGGCGATGGCTAAGGAGCTAGACCCCCATTTGTCGGTGGTGATGATCACCGGCTATGGGACCATGGAGGACGCGCTGCGGGCCATTCGGTTGGGGGCGCAGGGCTTCTTGCTCAAGCCCTTTGAACCGGCGGAGTTAGTGGAAGCAGTGCAGGACAGCCTACGGCGGCGAGCATTACTACGTGACAGTCTGCGCCTCCAAACCTTGCTGCCATTGCTGGAGATCAACGAAGCTTTGCGCACCAGTGATGGCGCATTGAGCTTGGCCCAGCACGTCCTTGAAGTCGCCCTGCCCGAAATAGGCGCCTCACGGCTCTGGCTCGTGATGAAGGCCCCCTCTGGCGACGAGCTTGCTACCGTGGCCTCCGTGGGCGATCTCCTCAATAAACCCGTGCTGCCTGCATCGGTGCCAGAGAAAGTGTTCAAGAGTGGGGAGCCGGTCTGGGTCGAGGCCGACGGACGCTTGCACAGCAACTCGGTAAAGGCTCGTCGCGCGGTTGCCTTATCCCGACCGCTGCTAATGAAGGACCAAGTAGTTGGGGTGTTAAATGCGGAAAAATCCCGCGAACTCCCTCCTTTTAGCCAGATGGGCCTGGAATTGACTTCGCTGATCAGCGGGCAATTGGCCATCACGATTGAAAACGTGGAATTGCACCAGCGGCAGCAGACGTTGCGCGCCTTTAACGAAGACATCATCCAGAACATGACCAATGGGCTGGTGGTGGTGGATGAGACGGCGCGAGTGACTGTTTTTAATAAGGCCGCAGCCACTCTTTTGGGCTATAGCGCGACGGAAGTGTTGGGGCAACCCCTGTGTGATGCCATACCGGGCGCGACGGAGCTGGCTGACGTAATTGAGACCACGTTACCCCATTCCCTCCGATCGGGGCAAGCGCCAGAAAAAGTGGTGATGGCGGCCAGGAACCCCCTACAGTCGCAGGACGAGGTAAACGTACGCCATAGAGACGGCAACGTGTTGCCATTGGCGGTGAACGCCTCGCCCTTGCGTGATAGTAACGGCACGGTGACGGGCGTTGTCTGTCTGTTTGAGGATTTGAGCGAAGCAAAGGCCATTGAGGCTGAACGTCGTCGGCTGGATCGACTGGCGGCGCTCGGCGAGATGTCGGCGGTGGTGGCTCACGAGATTCGCAACCCGATAGCCGGAATCGCTGCTGGTGTTGAGTATCTAAGCAAGAACACGCCGGAGGGATCGTCCAACAGGAAAGACATGGCGATGATCTTGGGTGAGATCGAGCGCGTCAACCGTATCTTGGAAGATATCTTAAGTGTAGCCCGTCCCTTTCAGCTTAAGCTCAGCCTCCAGGCAGCGCCAGATGTCATGGAGCACGTATTGCACCGTTACCAAACATCCATCGAAAAGAAAGCGATTGGCGTGGTGCGTCGCTATGCGCCGTCGCTTCCTCGGGCGTTGGTCGACCGGCAGCGGATGGAGCAGGCGTTCACCAACCTGGTACTCAACGCAGTCGAGGTAATGCCGGCCGGCGGGACCCTCGGCATCAGCCTGAATGCCGACGACTGTTGGCTGACCATCACGGTCTCCGATTCAGGCCCTGGTATCTCACTCGATGTTCAGCGACGCATTTTTGAGCCCTTCTTCACCACCAAGGCGCGGGGCACCGGCCTGGGGTTAGCCGTCGCCCGGCGAGTGATCGAGGAACACGGCGGGACAATCGAAGTCTCGAGCGAGATGGGTAGGGGCACCAGGTTTACAGTTCAGTTACCCCTTCCCACTGAGGAGGCGTGTTTGTGATGAGTGAACACATCCTCATTGTAGATGATGAAGATACCTTGCGCTATTTCTTGAAGCGGACCTTGCAGGACGAAGGTTATCAGGTTAGCGAAGCCGCTGATGGACAGACGGCCCTCGATTTGGTGGAACACGAAACCTTTGACCTGGCCTTGGTGGACCTGCGGATGGCGGGTGTTGATGGGCTGGAGGTGATGCGCCAATTCCGCCTGTGGTCACCAGAGACCCAGATCATCATTGTAACCGCCTACGCCAGCGTGCCGTCGGCGGTGGAGGCGCTGCGCCACGGCGCCCACGACTATTTGACCAAACCTGTCAATACCGAAGAGTTGCTGGCCAGTGTGGCCGATGGACTGGCGCGGCGCAGCGCGCAGGGACCAACCGCGCCCAGATCGGCCAGGGCACAATTGACCTATGGTGACCTTACACTTAACTACGACATGCACCAGGTAACGCGCCAGGGTCAGGTGCTTGATCTGACGCCCACCGAGTTTGACTTGCTCGCCTGTCTGATGGAGGTCCCAAACATGGCCCTCGATTCGGTGACGGTGCTCAAGCAAATCCGGGGTTACGAGGCCACCGAAAGTGAGGCGCGAGCCATTGTGCGTGTCCACGTGCACCGGTTGCGCCAGAAACTCGAACCAGATCCTACCCTACCGCGCTACGTCATTACCGTAGCCGGTGGTCGCTACGTGTTTACTCCTCCCGAATGACGCCCCAATGGTGGAAAAATTTGACGTAATCGGCCTGGGTGTTTCCACCCTGGACGTCGTCACCCTGGTGGATCATTTCCCGGCCCAAGATGAAGTCCAACGCGCCCTGGGAGTGGAGGTTCAAGGAGGCGGGCCGGTAGCCACCGCCATGGTCACCCTGGCGCGATTGGGTGCCCGGGTGACCATGTTGGACGTCCTCAGCGGTGATTGGCGCGGTAACCTCATTCGTGACGAGTTTCAGCGTGAGGGAGTCGACACCGGCTTCCTGGAGCTAAGAGAAGGATACACGTCCTCAATTGCCTCCGTCTGGGTTCGTCGAGACGACGGAGCCCGATCGATCGTCTATGCCCCTGGTACAGTCCCCGAGATGTCGGCGGGAGATATCTCGCGCGACGTGATTGCCTCTGCCGGGTTCCTCCATCTAAATGGGCGCCACTGGGAGGCCTGTCTCCAGGCTTGCCAATACGCCCGTGAGAGCCGAGTCCAGGTTTCCTTCGACGGCGGCGCACACCGCTTCCGCCCTGAATTAAAAGAGCTGGTGCCTCTGGTCGACATATGTATCGTAGCCCGTGACTTCGCCGAACAATACACCCAGGAAACCGAGATCCAGAAGGGGGCCGAAGGATTGTTGGGCGAGGGGCCGGGCTTGGTGGTGGTCACCGATGGCACCCGGGGGAGTTGGGTTTTTCCCCGGCGCGGGCGGCCCTTCCACCAGCCGGCTTATCTTCTGCCGGATGTGGTGGATACCACCGGCTGCGGCGACAGCTATCACGGGGCGTTTCTGTTTGGCTTGTTGAAGGGGCTGGACTTGGAGCAAACGGCCGCCCTGGCCAGTGCTGTAGCCGCGCTCAACAGCCAGGCTTTGGGGGGGCGGACCGGCCTCCCTACCCTCGCGCAGGTAACCGCATTTCTCTCCACATGCACAGTTGCACTCCCCTCAATGTAGAAACACATCAAGTGCAACGCACCTTGCTGCGTCACAAACGTCTGATGGGTGCTGGAAATCCTGCCGGGGAACGTAAAAGGCGTGAATTCGCAGGTGCGTTGCACTTTTGTCGTGTCCCATTGTAGACAAACTTGACAGGTTGAGTAAAATTAGAGTAGACAATGGATAGTAGAATATTGAATGAGGTGTTATGAGAGATGACGGATAAGAAAGTTGTAAAGAAGGACGAGGAATGGAAAGAGCAACTCACGCCGGACCAGTACCACGTCACCCGACAAAAAGGCACGGAAAGGCCCTTTACGGGAGAGTACCACGCAACTAAGGAGAAGGGGACTTACCGCTGCATAGGTTGTGGTGCTGAGCTATTCAGCTCGGAGACGAAATATGACTCCGGCACAGGTTGGCCCAGCTTCTGGGAGCCCATTGACGAAGAGAACGTAAAGACTGAGGCGGACAATAGCCTGTTCATGCGCCGAACGGAGGTGCTCTGTTCCGCCTGTGACGCGCACCTGGGACACGTGTTCGAAGACGGACCTGACCCCACGGGCCAGCGCTTCTGCATCAACTCTGCCGCCCTTAAGCTGGTCGGTGAAGGTGAAGACGCTGAATAACATCGATTTGTCAGAAACCAGGTTTATTAAAGAAACCTGGTTTCTTGGCCTTTGCGCTGGGTAACATCGATCCAAGCACATTCTAAGGAGGCTCACCCACTATGTACCCGCTAATACTCACCCTACATTCCATCCTGCG
>JAUVPY010000313.1 GCA_030598425.1 Anaerolineae bacterium | reverse complement strand
TTTCAGCGCTGTCCCGGTTGCGATCGGGTCTACTGGCGGGGAAGTCACTGGCGGAATATGCAGGCCAGATTGAGAACGTCCGGGCACGGCGAATTGTAGGGGCGCACCGATGTGTTCACCCCAGTCCTCGAGCACGGCAAATTGTAGGGGCGCACCGATGTGTTCGCCCCATCCGGGCAGACACACAGGTCTGCCCCTACTCGAGGTTGGCCAGTTCTAACGGCATGAGGATTCTGAAGCGCTCTCGAATCGCCGCGTCGATCTCCGGCGGGATGGGCTGCGGCTGGTGGGTTTTCAGGATTTGTTTGGCTTTGCGCCGGGCGCGCGCCGCCATGTTTAGCCCGCCATCCGCCCGCCATTTCTCGCGCGTCTGCCGGTCACCGATGTGCGGATAGTAATACTCCGTGGTCATCATCTCCAAGGTTTGTTGTTCGCCCAGAAAATGGCCCTCACCACCCTGACACACTCGATCGATCAAATCGACTGACAGAGTCTTTTCGTTGACCTCGATGCCGCGCACCATCCGCATGACCGACCCATTGATGTCATCATCGATGACAAATTGCTCGTAGGCTACCGTCAACGTGGATTCCAGGATACCGGCCGCGTGGTGGATGTAATTAGCGCCAGCCAACACGGCGGCCATATTGGAAATCCCTTTCTCGTAGCCGGCCTGAACATCAGGAATCTTGGAATCAGTAATACCGGCTGAGTTGTACACCGGTAAGTTGTAGAAGCGGCCAAGTTGAGCGACGGCGGCCTGCATAAGGGCGAACTCCGGCGCTCCGCCGACAAAGTTTCCTGTCCGCAAGTCCGAGACGGCTGGCACATAACCCAGCACAACCGGCGCGCCTGGCTTGACGAGTTGGGTGTAGGTGATGCCCGACAGCTCCTCGGCGTTGATCTGAACCAGCGTGCCAGCCAGAGCTGCTGGGCTGGTGGCCCCTGCTTGGGGGGCCGAAGAGAGGAATACCGGCATCTCTTGACGCACCAGCTCGGTCAGCACCTCGACCGTCTCCGGGGCGTAGCGCAGTGGGCTCACGGACCAGGAGCTGACAAAGGACACAATCGGCCGCTCCCGCAACCTCTCCACGCCTCCAACGATCATAGAGGCCATCTCGATGACGTCTTGAGCCGATTTTGCCGTGAAGCAGTTGCCTGTCACGTGCTTGGTGGTATTGGTGAGGGCCGCGTAATAGGTATTGACGTCCAACCATTCTTCAGGGATGTCCTGCGCCACACAGGCTCGCAGGTAAAAGTGGATGTTGTCCAAAGCATCCACCAGTTTGCCGATCCTGGCCACGTCGGCCAGCCTGGACTTGCGAATTCTGCCGGTATTCAAGTCGATTACCTTGACAGCGGCGCCACCCGTTCCCATATGCACACGCCAGCCCCCCAATCGGATGTCGTGCCTTGGGTCTCGCCCGCATAGTACGACTTCATTGCGCGCCGTCGCCAGGGCGTCTTCGACCATGCTGCGTGGGATAAAGACACGATCCTGCTCCTCATCGATCCTGGCGCCGGCTTGGCGGAAGATCTCACGACACTCGGAGGGCATCACCTCGATTCCGGTGCGCTCCAGGACTTCCAGCGATGCCTCGTGGATGCGCTTCACGTCTTCATCCCTGAGGGGTTTGTACCAGCCCCCTTCCAGACCGGGGGGCACGACGCTCGGGTGCCTGCGCTCCCGTACCTTGCTGCCGCCTCGCCGTTTATCGAGCGGTCGCTCCCGTACCTCTGCCGTCATAGATTGCATCCCCTCCTTCTACTACACCGAGTTTGAGGCGCAAAAGGCCGGGATTTGACAATCCCTGGCGAGCAAATAACTGTGGACCTGATGACGCGCAATTAGGCTGAATAGGGATCTTGACGGCTACTTCAAGATGTGCTCAATCTCTTCCCGGACGGAGCCAGGTAGCGGCTCGAGTTGGTGATTGTCCACGATCGCGATGGTCTTCTCACGCAGCCGATCCCCAAGTCGTTTGGACCCGCTCGCGCGCCAGTCGTCAGCACGCTGGCGGTCAAACAGGGTGGGCTGCCACAGCTCGCGGAAGTGTTCTATGGTGTGCTCGTCGGTCAAATAGTTTCCGCCCGGCCCTACGCCGTGAATGGCTTCCATGGCTAACGCCTCGGCGTCAAGGCTTACCCCAGCCATAAAGTGGCGCAGCATAGCGATGACTTCGTCGGTGAAGACGATCATCTCGGGCGAGGTAGTGAGCCCCGCTTCGATATAGCCCACGTCGTGGACCAAGTTGGCCCCGACCAGCAGAGCGACCGTCACCGAGAATACGGCATCCGCTGCGGCCTGCTCGTCCATAACGTTAGTGTCGGAATGACCGGCATAGCCCCAGTTTGGTAGGCCGTAGTACTGGCCCAACCCGGCGACGCCCACGCGGGCCAGTTGAAACTCCGGCGCGCCGTACACGCTGATGGTAGTTCGCATATCCATGTGGTGCAGACCGCTGCCGTAGACGAAGGGCGCTCCGGCCCGTTTTAGTTGATGAATAACCAGGCTGCTCAACACCTCGGCGTTGCCTAATACCAGCCCACCGGCCAGGGTAACCGGCGCGGTCCCGCCCATCATGGGTGCTGGCGAGTGGACGATGGGCAGGCTCTGTTCGGCCATGTAGAGCAGCTTCTCGGTGGCAGTGTGCGAGTGTTGCAGAGGCGTGGTCGGTTCAGAGTAGAGAAGCAGGGTAGGGCTGAGCCGCAGTTGGTCCGCGCCACCGGCGGCGGCAGCAGCCATGGCCGCGATGGCCTCGCAGTCGGCTCGGTCGTCACACACAAACACCACCGGCTTGGTGGTGTGTTCCAACATCAGAGCGAACTGCTGACGGTAGGTGTTGGCTGTTTCGAGATCAGAGGGGATGCCCATAGACATTACAAAGCTCAGTTCGGGCAGGGCATCGACCACGTGAATGCAATCGATGACGTCCTGGTTGGTGAAGCGGCGGCTTGCTCCGCTGCGTGGATCGAGGTAGTTAGGGCAATCAGAGCCGGGACCAAAACTAACCTGTCGTCCTTCAAGAGGGACGACGACCTGGTCGGTGCCCCGAGCACACAAACCGATCCGTGACGGGGCCTGCTTCAGCGCCCATTCTACCAGCGAGGCTGGCATCTTTACCAGGCTGTCGTCGCTGATGTAGGCACCAGCGTTCTTCAGCAGGGCCAGCGCCTCTTCCTCGTGGACGCGGACGCCGGTCCGCCGCAGCACCTCCAGCGAGGCCAGGTGAATCTGTTCGCACTGGGCCTGGTCGAACATGTTTAGGTGTGGCAACGCGAGAGGGTTAAAGGGGTCCTTCATCAATGGGTCTCCTTGTTCCTGACCTTGATCCAGGCCAGGGTACGCGCCATCACATTGCGCACCAGCGTGACGCCTTCGTCTACACCCATACCCGGTTTGGCCATGATCATATTGGGCTGGGTGGCCAGGGCAATGTGCACTGCTACCCGCGCTGAGAGATCTGTCTCGGCGCAACTGCCGCCCAGAAACGCGCCGATACGCTCTGCTTTGCAGGCCAATACCGCCTCAATGGAGTTGTGGACACTTCCCAGATCAGGCATCTTGATCTGGATCATGTCGACAGCCTGGGCGGCAATAAAGGCCTGGATGTCATCCAAGGTATTGGCCCACTCGTCAGCGACCAGTCCCACCTTCATCTTGCGCAGACGGACGTATTCGCGCAAGGTCTGCATTGCGTCGATCTGAGCTTCGCGGGTGTCCATGATCACCGGGCTCTCGACGCGCAGCGGATATGGACTTACCGCAGCCTCCAGCCGGTATAGATAACCCAAAATCTTGCCCAGGTCGTTCTCGTAAATTCTCCCTAGCGCCCCGTGCACGTCCAGGTGGATGGTGGGTCGGTACGCGTACGCGTCGCCGGCCAGTTGGGGAATGCGTTCGCGCAGCCAGCGGGCGTAACGGGCCAGGACCTGCCCGTCCTCTCCGAGGTGCTCGGGGATGTTATCCACCAGGGTGTGAGGCAGCGAGTCGACCCGGCGGGCGATCATCTTGTCGGCACCGGCATAGCGGTCGGCGCCGCATTGAGCGTGGATGGGCACGGGCTGGCCGGGGAGCGGCAGGCCATACTCTTCGGCCACCACTTCGGCCATAGTCGTCCCCCGCGACAAGGCTACCGCTCCCAACAACGCCTGGCTCACGCCGTAGCGGATGGCGGTGTGCAGGGGACGATCTATGGTTACTTGCTCGGTGGGAGCAGGTGCAAGCCTTGCCCCTTCATCGGGTGTGCGCAGGAGACGGGCGGGGGCGGTCAGCAGATCTCGGCGGGACAGTTTGGCAGCTTTGGCCTGGGACTCATCGCCGGGCTCGGGCGGGGATACAGGTTGGGTGATCTCCACCGCTTCAACCAGGACGTTTACTTCGGCGGCCAGATCGCGGAAGCTGGTCAGC
>JAUVPY010000211.1 GCA_030598425.1 Anaerolineae bacterium | reverse complement strand
CCTTGTGCGGATCGACGGCCACCCGGTCACCGACGTTGACTTCGGTCACTCCCTCCCCCAGGGCGACCACCGTCCCCGCGTATTCGTGCCCAAAAATGAACTCCCCATACGGGGGGTGGTTTGGCCAGCCGTGAGCCAGGATCTTGGGGTCTGTGCCGCTGATGGCACACGCCTCCACCCGGATGAGCACCTCACCGGGCCCCGGTTGGGGCACGGGGTAATCGTCAACCAATCGCATATCGCCTTCGCCGTAAAGCACGGCGGCCTTCATCGTCCTGGGAAGCGACATTTTTCCCCTCCTCTTATAGAGAATTCAATTGAAGTCCATACAATTCGATGCAATCCAGATTTCCCAATGCTGACGGACGACGAACGACCGCCAAGCGCGACAAAAACCCTGCGCCTAACCCGCTCCTGGCAAGTGACCAGCTTGGTCCTGGTCACACACCAGCTTCGTCCTTCATCCTTCGTCAGCAGGGCACCGGCCACTTTGTATGATGTCTAATTGACACGTGTATTAGTTTCGTGCCATTGGTGATCAGAACTCCGGGCCGCTAGAATTTGATCAGGACTTTCATAGCGTTTCTACGGTCCGAGGCAGCCTCAAACGCCTCCTGGTACCCATCAAAGGGTATCTGATGGGTGATGAGTTGCCCCGCCAGGTCGGGATGTTGGTGAACAAAGTCAAGCGCCGCTTCAAACTCACCCGTTCCCCCCATGCTCCCGATGATGTGCGCCGCTTTGAAGGTGACCGTCTTCAGGCTGAGCTCGACGGATGGGATAAACCCGAGGGCCAGGATGACGCCCTGGGGCCGGGCCAGGTCAACGGCGCGGCGCAAAGCTTCCGGTGAGGCGGATGTCTCAACAATCACGTCGTAGCCACGCCCCGAATAGAGCCCGCCATAGCTCCCGGCATCCCCCTCGTCTTCAATAACATCGGTTAGTTCTGAAGCGCCCAGGTCCAGCGCCTTTTGGGCTCGGGCCGGGACGATGTCAAACAGCTCCACGTGATGACAGCCGGCGATGTACTTCAGCGCAAAAAAGCAGGAGAGGCCGATTGTCCCGCCGCCCAGCACCAATATCTTCTCCCCACTCAAGTCGGGTCGCAGCCCCTGGACACGGCGCACCGCGTGCGCCCCCACCGCCAACGGTTCGCTCAAGGCGACCAGGTCCAGGTCCGCCTGGGGGTGAGCGCGATATACGTAACTCTCATCCTGGGTGAAGTACTGGCGCGATGCCCCATCCATGGTGATGCCAAACTTCTCGATGCGCTGGCATAGATTTTTGTCCCGCGCGCAGAACTCACAGCCGCCGCAGAAGATCGAGCAATCGCCGGTCACCTGGTCGCCGGGGACTACCTTGGTCACCTGGGGTCCGACCGCCTCGACGGTCCCCGACCATTCGTGCCCGAAGTACAACGGGTAGTTCCTGGGGCCCTGATAGGACCCGTTGTATAAGGCCATGTCGGAACCACACAGCCCCACGGCGTGGGTTTTGACCAGCACCTGGGTTCCGGTTGGGGCCCTCAGCTCTTCGGTGACGATTTCGGCTTGTTTATTGCCTGTTAGAAGGATGCCTTGTGATTGGTTCAAAACGGCTTTCACCTCCGACGAGGATTAGAAATCCCTGGCTCAAGCTGAAACGTGCCCTCAGGCACTTGCGTGGTAGGCTCTGAGGGATAGACCCTGAGGGGTCTTTTCAGCGTCAGACGTCGAATTCTATTCGACGGGTCCTTATCCGATGGCTGTCTCCGCCAACTCGACCGGCCTGGCCTCCTGGTAGGAGCGGGTGGCCGCCAGAGCGATTTCCAGGGCGGCCCGGGCGTCGACTCCGGTGACGGCCGGCTCCCGATCCACGAGGGCCCGCTCCACGAAGTCCCGGGTCTGGGCCAGATAGGCGTCGCCGAAGCGCTCTATGATATAGGGTACCATGTCGTGGCTTATCCCCTGGCGCGTCATGACCACTATGGGCGTCTGCTGATAGTAGCCGACGTTCAGCCCGCCTTCGGTGCCCAGGATCTCGGTGCGGATATCGTAGCCGTACAGCGCGTTGCGGCTGACTTCCACGTTGCCCAGCGCGCCCCCCTGGAAGAGCATATTGACAATGGCGTTGTCGATGTCGCCCACGGTGTTTAACTCGGGGAAGGCGAGCGTCCCACCTTCAGTGTAGACGCGCTTGACCTCGTCCGCCATCAGCCAACGTCCCAGGTCAAAATCGTGGATGGCCATATCCAGGATCAGGCCACCGCTGACGCTGGCTTTGGCGTATTCCAGGTCGGGGCAAAAGGGATCGCGGCCGATGGATTTGAACGTCACCGGCGCCCCGATGACGCCGGCTTCGATTTGCTCTTTGGCCGCCAGATAGCCCTTATCAAAACGCCGCATGAAGCCCGCCTGGAACATCACGCCGGCCTTGGTTATGGCGGTCAGCATCTTATCTGTGTCTTCGAGGGTCAGGGCAATCGGCTTCTCGCAGAAGATCGCCATGCCTGTCTCGGCCGCCGCGACCACCACCTCGCGGTGCGTCCCCGTCGGCGAGGTGACGAAGACCGCTCGCACGGCGTCGTCAGCCAGGAGGTCGCGGTAGTCGGTCCACCAGGAGCCCACGCCCAGTTCCTCGGCCAGCGCTCTGGCCCGCTCTTCGATCACGTCCGCCACGGCCACCAGGTGAGCCCCGGTAACTTGGCGTGCCAGGTGCCTGGCATAGATCTGGCCCATACGTCCCAGGCCGATGACGCCGATTGGTAGTTTTGCGGTCATGAGGATCTCCTATGTGGGTGTCTTTTCTGAGCGCGAGGCCTTGAAACAAATCGCGCGCCAGCGGGCTTGGCTGAGCACAGTATATCACAGTTGGGCCCCGACTTCAACAATTTTGTACATAATACCGATGTATAGTAGAATCTAGTTGACAATGGAGCCAGCGCTTGATGATGACCCAAGGCAATTCGATGAAACCCAGACGTCCGACAAACATTCCGGCCTATGCTGAAACCTGCTTACAGACGTTGGTCGCCAGCGGTCTTAACGACAAGATCTCTTTGGGCGGTGCCTTCGGTCTGTTGCATTATCTGGATTATCGCGCCACCCACGACGTGGATGCCTGGTGGGATGCGTCAGCCACCAGCCAGGAGAAGGATCAGGTCGTTGCAGCAATTGAGAGGGCGCTCAACACGTTTGGTCAGGTTCAGAAACGCGCCTGGGGCGATGTGGTCAGTGTTGAATTGGTACAGGCCGACAAAACCGTTTTTAGTTTTCAAATTGCGCAACGCTCTGCTCAGCTACAACCATCCGGTTCTGCCACCTGGATTGATGTGGCGCTTGACAGCTTTCCAGACTTGGTGGCGGGCAAGATGGTCGCCTTAATCGAGCGCGGTGCGCCGCGTGATTTTCGAGATATCTTTGCTTTGTGCAACGCCGGCTTGACCACCCCCAGGGAATGCTGGAACGTATGGCGGAAACGACAGGAGCTAGCCGGAAGCGACAGCGATACCCGTCGGGCCCAATTGGCCATTGAAACGCATTTGGCCCGGATCGCGCTTCATCGCCCGTTGGACACGATTCCAGACCCGGATCAGAGAGAAGAGGCAGAGCAGGTGCGGGCCTGGTTCAGAGGGGAATTTCTCGATGCACTCGTGGATTGATGGCGCGCTCTATCCTGATCGGGAGACACCTGCTACGATCAGCACCCTATCCGAACAGGTTGATTTCTTGGCCCGGTTGTGCGGGGCCTGGGACTTTGGGGTGTTACCCGAAGCGGAGACGGTGAATGAGGTCCGCCGCCCCGCGTGGCGTGAGGCAGTGGACCAGTGCCGTTTGCTGACGTCACCGGCCTACCACCTCCTGCGGGATTGGCACCAGCTTCCCCCCGTCCCCTACCTGGGACAGCAGCTGGCCTATATCCGCGACGACCCCAGCTTGGCTCACGTCTGAAAAAACACCTGAATCGGGTGGCCCCTTGTAGGGTGCTGCTGGTAGTGCCTGACAACGAATTTGAGGATTGATCGAATATCCGCCACCAATTCGGTCAATCCCTAAATTCGTTGTCACGTTTGGCCACCACCAAGCCGATCTTCGATCCAATGTCTGGTGACACTTCAGGTGGGAGCTGCCTGGCCATCCCCACGTCAAGAAAAGACCCCACCTGATGGGTGGGGTCCCCTCGCATATGCTGCTGACTGTCTACCTTCACAAAGTCTTCTTGTAAAGCTCGCGATCGATTCGCTCGCGTAGAAACACCTTGATCAGCGACTGATACGGCACATCACGCTTATGGGCCAGCATCTTTAGCTCGTTGAGCATCGACTCTGGCATGCGCAGTGAGATGATCTTGGTCGTGGGTTTCAGTTCGGGAAAGACGGTGGATTGGGCACGATCCCAGTCTACGTACTCCGTCGAATCGTGGGTGGCCCAGAATTCTCGTTCTTCGTCTTCATCATTTGAATTCAAGAAGTGGCTTTGGCATAGGCTTTTCGCTCCTTGCGACCCGTGTCTCGCGCAGAGATGATGCGTATATTCTTATTCTGCGTCGCTTCGCTGCTTTCCGCAACTCAGAAAACCTGCGCCCCAAAGGTATTTGGCTTTTACTAAATTGGGTATGGACAAGGCATACCCATATGCGCTATAATATAGGAGGAGAAAGAAATAGGTTGTATCCACGCTCTTCCCCGATGACGTTGGAGGCGAGAAAATATGAAAGCTCACAAATGGCTTGGCCTGACCCTCATAACCGGCGGCTTGCTGGGGCTGCTTGCGGGACCGCCATTGCTAGCTCAAGCTACATCAGAAGCAAAGTCTGCACTCAGTGATCAACCCATCGCAGCCCCTGCGGTGGCCCTCTCCCAGCGAGAGCCGAGTTCACGACCGCCAGCGCCGCCCCATAGCCCCCACCTGGTCCCCGGAAACCCAACCCTGACCCCCATCTCCAACACCCACACCGCCCCGAACACGACAACCGTCTCCATCACCTATGACGAACCCATCAACCCGGTCACCGTCTCGACCGCCACCTTCGCCGTGCATGCGGCACAGACCGGCCTGCTGACCCAGACCTACAATGTCATCGGAGGGGCGATCAGCCTCACGCCGCCAGACCTCTTCAAACCGGGCGAACTGGTTCAGGTCAGCGCCACCACCGGCACGCTCAACCTGAGCGGCGAAGGGCCCATTTCTCCCACGGTCTGGAGCTTCCGCGTAGCGACCGGCGGTGGCTACGGCCATTTCACCGACACACTCCAGACTTTCCCCTTTTCGGATACGACCGCCCTGGCGCTGGGCGACGTAGACGCCGATGGAGATTTGGATGCCCTGGTTGCGCATTGGTTCGGTTACGGCAACGAGGTCTGGTTGAATGACGGCACCGGCGTTTTCACCGACAGCGGCCAAAGCCTGGGCACCATCGGCAGCCTGTCCGTCGCCCTGAGCGACCTGGACGGCGATGGAGATTTGGACGCATTTATTGGGAATGCCGATACCGACCTCGCTGCGGTGGATCAGATCTGGTTCAACGACGGCCGGGGCGTCTTTATCCAGAGCAGCCAGGACTTGCGTAGCTCAAGCAGTGGTGGTCTGGCTCTGGGGGATCTGGACGGCGACGGCGACCTGGACGCTTTCGTTGGGCAGCTTCTTGG
>JAUVPY010000205.1 GCA_030598425.1 Anaerolineae bacterium | reverse complement strand
CCGAACAGATAAAGACCCAATCCACCGTACACCATCACCTGGTAGACCAGATAATCTCCGCTGGGCCAGTGACGCAGCATCGCCCAATAAGCGGCCAGGTTGCCGATCACCATAAACGTGAAACCAATGGCAGCCAGACGATAGCCCCAAATACCCGATAAACCTCCCTGCCGGCCGATGTTGCGCAACCTCCAGATCAGCGCCGGCCCCAGGATGAGCGTGGCAAGGCCCAGGAACGGGGGGGCAAAGGTGTTGACAAAATCCAACATGGTCGGCGGGGCCATCACCCAGGCCGGTGCGCCCCGGGGCAAGACCCTGAGATAAGTCTGGGCGTAGGCGTAGGGCAGACCGATCAGCAGGTTCATGCCCAGCGCCAGCCAGATGGCTGTGCCCGCGTCCCCCAGCCGCACACTGGCAACGGTCGTCAGCCCCACTAACAGCCAGGCGGCTACGGTAAGCCAGGTGTGCAACGGAGAGGGCACGAACTCCAGCACCGGCATCCACAGCAAGGTAACCAGCGGCAGCACGGCCAGCAGCGCCATAAAGCGGCCGCGGCGAACCAGCAGGTAGAACAGAAAGCCCAGCACAACGGGAATGGCAACGTAGATGAACGCCTCATCAAGGCGGGTATTTCGCGCAAACAGCGCGTGCTGTAAGTATCCGATGGGCAGCAAGAGGATCGGTACAACCAGGTACAGGAACCAACTGGCCGACCACAGCGGCCAGCCCTCGCGCCAGGCCTTGAACAGCGCAACGAGAAGCACCGTCAGCATGCCCAGGACCACGACTACCGTGATAAGCGGTGCCAGCGGCTGCAGTTCTGACGAGAATTGATCGCGGATAGCTGGCAGGCTGGTCAGACCGATGAGGAGAGCCAGCAGAAAATGGGGCAGGCCCGCCAATAGCGCATCCCGCCAGCTACCAGATGCTAGCGGATTACCCGGGACCCTACCTTTGCCAGCGCCGCCGATGGCTTCAGTCATTTCAAGCCTCACAGCGCGTCGGGCACGCCGATGTTCGCGTAGTATCCCCGCCGGCAGATAGCGCAGCTCGCGCATACACAGCCTGGCCAACGACGATTCGGTGGCGGTCCCGGCAGCAGTTAAAGCCTCGTGGAAGGTTTCCTGCATCTCTTTGTGGAATTCTGCGTGGAAACCAGCCGGGTACAGCCGGACCAGTGCGCTATAGAGCCAAGAGACGACGCGGCGGCCGGTCGTCATGTTGCTGCTCCCGCAGTGCGCTCATTGGCAACGGCCACCAGCATCTTAAGTCGCTCGAACTCAGCCTCAAGCACCCGCCGGCCCAGGTCTGTCAAGGTGTAGGCCTTGCGAACACGGCCACTGTCGTTCTGATCCGGCTCTTCCACGCGCTCGATCCAGCCCTGATCCAGCAAGCGTTTGAGGGCGCCGTACAAGGTGCTCGTACTTAAGGTGACTCGGCCTTCGCTCAGCGCTTCCACCTCCTTCGTGATGGCATAGCCGTGCCGTGGCTCCGGCGTCAGGCAAAGCATAATGTAGAAGGTGGGTTCAGTGAGAGGGAGATATGGTCGGGTTTCAGTAGCCATTACCTTTCCTTTGTATGTCGTGTGGCGACATGTCGTCATACGACATATTATCATCTTTTGGGGCTGGTGTCAAGGGGAAGTCAATTCCATTTTCCAACCCCCTTACCCACCCCCAAATCCAACCTTTGGTAGACGACACCCCAACCCTTGACTGGTACACTGCTCGTAGAATTCGGCACCAGCCTTGCCCCAATCGTTCCCAGCGTGGACCAGGCGGTGTCGCGCGCGCTTCATTTTGGGTGTCTTGCCGGATGTTACCCTTGGACACTGCGCCCCCGGTGACAGAATCGTGATGTCACATGCGGGATCGACCCCCGTGGCTCCTGTAGATCAAGCGAAGCCCTGGGCACTTGCCCGTTTTTTTTCTCGCACCCACTCGGTTTCACCTGCACCGCGCTACGGGTCGAACCCCGTCCGTTCCGTGGGAGACTCTGAAGCCGATTAGGTCAACCGGGCTTGCCCATTCTTGATACCTTGAAATCGACTTGATCTAAAGAGACGGTGTCGGCATTGGTGCGATAAGTGGCAATAGGTTGGGAATCAGCTTAGGGGTTAAACGAACGCGGGCGCGTTCCGACCTCTCACCAAGTGATCGGGCAGTTCGGCTAGCTTGCCGCGCTGCTGAAAGCACACCACAGCAAGAAACTGCCCAGGCAGAAGCTGCATGACCGCTTGTGAGTGCGGTTTGGGATATGGATTGAATGTGATCTCTCAAGGTCAAGATCGCGGGTGCGACCCCTTTCGCACCCGCATGTGACTCCCAACTTAAGCCGCGTTGATCAGCCGGACCTAGCCGACTCGTTTGCTCGAAACCGGTTTTGGGGCTGGGTGATAGGCAACAGGGGGGCCAAATGGGTCAATTCTACTCCTCCTCGGTGAGCGGCGCTCACTCCACCACCCGGCCGTTGAGTACGTCCAAGAATAACTGCTTAAACCGCTCCCCTGCAGCAGCTGTGGCGATCCTTGCCGTGCTGCCGCCCTCGTCCAGGCGCGTGGCCCCGCTCTGCGTACCTTCCCCCTCGATGACTAACACCGATTGTGTGTCGATGGTACCCAGGCTTTCATCCACCGCGATGGCGGCCGTCAGCGGGTCCCAGAAATAGTAGTCACCGGAGCGCACAAAGCCGATGTTCTGTGTCAGCACCTGGTAGACGAACTCGGCCTCGGCAGTGGTGCGATCCTCGTCCAGCCGGTCATAGAACGCCTCGTCGAGCAGGACATGGTTGCTGGCATCGAGGGGCACAAAGGTGACCGGTGCACCCGACGCTACCACGAGTGCAGCTGCATGCGGGTCCACGTAAATGTTCCACTCTGCGGCAACGTTGTCAATGGCCAGCTCAGGCGCGTCGGAAACATTGCCCGGGACGGCAAAGGCGCCGCCCATGGTGTAAACCTGTTCAACCTCTTCCGCCAGTGATGGATCGCCTCGAAACGCTTCGGCTAGGTTTGTCAAGGGGCCCAGCGCAATGATCTCCAAGTTCCCGGCAGCAGCGCGAATTGTGCTTGCGATGAGGCCCACTGCATCCTGGCCTTGCGGCTTGCTGGAGCTGCGGGGGATTGCTATCCCAGCCAGTGCGTCCACATTTGTGCGCCAGCTCTGCGGAAAGACGTGATCGCCTTCGAGCGGGGTTTCCCGGCCACACGTCACCGGTATTTCCGGCTGACCCGCCAGGGCGGCCAGGTCAAGTGCGTTCTGGACACCTGGTCCGCAGTGCGCTTCGCCCGCACCCGTGACGGTTATGGCGCGAACGTCCACATCGGGCCGTTGGAGCAAGTATAGGATGGCCATCCAGTCGTCGGCTGCCATGTCCGTGTCGATGAGAGTCGGCTGGGCGCCGACCGACAGCTTGGGCGGGGCCGTGTCCGCTGTCAACGCCGTTTCGCCACCGCAGCGTTCGAGACGCAAGCGACCGTTTTCGGTAGAGATGCAGAGCACTTCCACCCCCAACACCTTGAGTAGCGGACCACTCACCAATACGAGAACCACCACGACCAAAAGGACTACAATTGAGATCTTCAGAGTTCGTTTTTTCACTGCTCGTTCCTCTGGCGAATCTCGCCGCACTAGCAATTGCCACTAATTATATCAGACATGCTTTTGAAAACGACACTCCGCATGTATGAACGTTGTTAGTTGTCTCAAGTTCGGCCAACCCAAGAAGCACAAGGATGCATACAGATCAATGGTTTGGGTATCGCTTTTTATCACCATGATCTCTTCCAAGCCCTGGTGTCGAAAACCAGACCAAGTGTAGCACAGCTTGCGTCGTCGCACATCGGCCGGGTGGACGATTTGTATATTGAACAGATGGCCAATTTCCTGGCGGACAGACGATCAAAAATTCTGCGATTGAGATACAATTCGACTGCGCCCATTATGCTAAACAGGTACGACTCGGCAAACCAATCCATCTAGCGTGATGTTAGCGGACTGCAGCGGTGAGTATCTTGTCACCAGACTTTGGGCGCCTCCCCCGGCTTCAGTATCGTGATGTCACACGCGTGATCGACGCCCGTCGGCACCGCGTCCAGGGCGCTTCGTGCCTTTCTCGTCCTCACAGAATGCACGAAGCCCTGGGCCAACCCCAAGGACCGTTTTCTTCGCGCTCGCCGGCTTTGGGCTGACCCTAGTCCACTTGGCGGGGACGGAACATATGGGGCTGGCAGCCAACGGAAAAGCTTAATTGCCTGGCGGCTGTAGCGCGAGAGCACTGGCCTGAAGACATCGTCGCTGACGGCAAAGCCGCCGATTTTTCTTGCTGCTCACGCGGCCAGGAATTCCTCGACCACGGCGACCGCATTCTCGGTCGGGGTCTCGGGTCGCAGCGGCTTGGCCGGGGCGAGGATGTATCCGCCGCCTTTGGCCATCTCGCTGCGCAGCCGTCGTATCTCCTGGCGGATCTCAGCGGGCGTCGAAAATGGGATCGTGAACTGGCTCCCAAGACCGCCCCAGAAGGTTATTTTATCCCCCCACGCCCGCTTTAGCGCGTATGGAATCATCCCGGCGGCTTCCGGTTGCACGCTCTCCAGGACGTCCAGGCCGATCTCGACGATGTCGCCCATGATGTCGGCGACGCTCCCGCAGCAGTGCAAAATGGCCAGCTTGCCCTGCGCGTGGATGGCTTCAAAGATTCGGGCGTAGCGCGGTTTGTAGAACCTGCGCCACCGTTCGGGCCCGATCAGGACCCCCCGCTGGTGCCCCCAATCGTCCCCCATGAAGATTGCATCGACCGGTATGTCCGCGCACGCATTTACGAGTCCCAGGCACAGGTCGGTCATCCGGTCGAGCAGTTCGCCGAAAAAATCCTCCTCGGCTGCACAGTCCATGAGTGTATTCTCAAAACCCCGCAGGTACCAGCACTGCCACAGGGACAGACCTGACGAGACGATGGTGAAGGAGTCACGCGACGCGCTGGCGAGACTCTTCACCTCGGCCTTTGTTGTAGGGCTAACCAGCCCCCTTGAGAAGCTGCTCTTCTGCAAATCGCTGACGAGGCTGCTCCCCTCGGCCTTTGTAGTGGGTTCGAGGAATACCTCGATCGAGGGAAAAGCATAGCCCTGAAAGGTCGGAGCTTTGAGCCCCGGTTCGACAACGAACGGAGGCAGCTTATCCGTACGCCAGATGGTGCCGAAGGCGTCGCGATAACGTGCGTCATCGAGCTTTTCGTGCGGCCGATTGGCGACGCTGCCACACGGCACGATATACGGGACCAATCTCTTCCGCCAGGCGTCGCTGCCGAAATGGCCGTCAATCCGGATGCCCACCTCATCCTCGAAATCCAGTGTGTAGGGGATCTCCCCGCTCTCCCGGTGGTGGATTTGATCCAATACGATCTCACGTGGTGTCATGGCGTAACTCCTGTGAAGTCAATGAACTCGTCCGCGCAATGAATGGACACGATCGGACGTGAACTGAGCCGAACGCCACAATTATACGGCTATTTGGGCTAGAAGAAAAGCGATGGATGCCTGACGCGGGTCTGAGAGCTTTGAGTCGAAGGGTGGGCGGCGGCCTGACCCTTACCGCGACCGGACCCCTACGGGACCGGCTAGCAGACGACAGCTCTTCGGCTTCGCTCAGGACAGGCTTTTCAGGACACACCCGCGAGTGGTTAGGCGCTGCTCAGTATCAAAGAAGGCCTTATTCTCATTGGGCATGAAT
>JAUVPY010000379.1 GCA_030598425.1 Anaerolineae bacterium | reverse complement strand
TTTATAACCCCGTCGGTGATCGAACTTCTCGACCGCTCGCAGCAGGCCAATGTTGCCTTCCTGGATCAGGTCCAGGAAATTCATTCCACGCCCGATGTAGCGCTTGGCGACACTGACTACCAGGCGCAGGTTGGCCTCGGCCAGGTTTCGTTTGGCTCGTTCGCCATCAACGGCCTGTCGCTCCAACTTATCGATCTTGGCGGGGTCCAGACCATTTTTCTCAAGTTGCTTGCTGGCCCGCACGCCTCGCTGAATCCTGCGGGCTAGCATCACCTCTTCCTCGGCTGTGAGCAGATCTACCCGGCCAATCTCCCGCAGGTACATCCGCACCGGATCGCTGGTAACCTCAGGGCCGTCCAGTTCGAGCGTTGCGTCAACTTTTTTCTCTGCCTCGCTCTCTAATTCCTCTTCGACCTGGTCTAACTCTTCATCGGGTGGCTCTTCTATATCGGCCAGGCCCTTGCCCTTCTGTTTTTCTTCCTCTACAACTTCAATACCTGTTTCAAGCATCTTTTTGTAGAGGGATGAGTCCTCCACATCCTCCTCGACGTCAGAACCAGAGTCTGGAGCCCCGTTTTGATCAGTATTCTGTTTTTCCCCTTCGCCTTGATCTTGGGAAACGAGTTCTTCCAAGCGCGGGTCGCTGTTCTTCGACCGCCTGGCCATAGTCTACTCCCTAATTCAGCGACTGTTCACCCATCTCTGTTATATTAAACACGTATAGCCCCAAAACGTTCTGCCTCTGCGCGGCGGCGTCCCAGAATTGAGCGCTGGTCAACCGCCTGATGGATCAACCGCAATTGCTCTTTAGTAGCGTCTACCAACGTCTGATAATGGAGCCGTTGCTCTTCGTTTTGACTTTCTTCGGCTTCGTCCTGAAGGAAGCGCAGGCTGGCGACTTCCTCCTGCAAATGCTGGCCGCGTATCTGGAGAATACGATCAACCAAGTCCTCTGCCAGCTCCCCGGGTGTTGCGGCCGGCAATGCCTCCCACCGTTCGAGCAGGAAACTCAGATGCGACTGCAACAACGGATCGCATTGAGTGATAATATATTCCACGAGCGAGTTACTTTCGCCCTCCGCTCCACCGGGATCGGGCGGTGTCTCCCCTGTGACCCAATCCGACACCAGCAGAAAAAGCTGCTGGTTCTCTGTGCGCTGGAAGTCATTCGCCGTGATTGGAGCCAGGTCCAGGCTAAGCAACTCATCGTCGGCGGCTGCCACTGCCTCTGGTTGGCCCAAGATAACCACCAGCGAATACTCCTCTCGCCCGAAGACGTGCTTTTGCTCGTCTGGTGGCGCTTCGGCACTGGGCTGGACTTTGGGTGCCGGTCGTCGTTGAGGGGTCGATGGGCGGGGGCCCTCATCCAACTCCATCAGCAATGCCCGCTCGTCAACCTTAACCAATCGGGCCAGTTGGCTAACGTGATGATGGCGCTCAACTCGATCCTTGATTTCGCTCAGCAAGGGCAGCACTTCGCGAACAAGCGCACTCTTGCCCTTGGCCGTAGTCAGATCATATTCGGCCGACACCACCTGTAGGTAGAAGTCGACGACAGGCAGTGCTTCGTCAATGATCTCGGGCCACAGCTCTGGGGTCTCGCGCAGGATGTCATCCGGGTCGTGGTCCGGCGGCAGCGTGGCGATGCGAATGTCGGCGTCAAGCTGCCCCTCAAAGCGAATCAGCCCCTGGGCGGTGGGTACTGGCACCGCTTGTCGGTCCAATGCCTCGCGGGCCAAGTTGATCCCCCGCAAGGTGGCTGCATCTCCGGCGGTATCCGCATCCAGGGCAAGCACGAAGTTCTTGGTGAAACGCTTCAGCAGCCCGAGTTGCGCCTCGGTCAACGCCGTGCCCATACCGGCAACCACGTTGGCGTGCCCGTGTTGGTTGGCTGACAGCACATCCATGTAGCCTTCGACGATAACAGCCTGGTCGTTGTTGCGAATGGCCCTCTTGGCTAAATCAAGCCCAAATAAAGTGCTGCTTTTGTCAAAGAGCGGAGTCTGGGGAGAATTCAGATACTTGGGTACGTCATTGGGACCGAGGGCGCGTGCTCCAAAAGCGATGACACGCCCCTGCATGTCTCGGATGGGAATGATGAGTCGGTTACGGAAACGGTCATAGCTGCTGCCGGTTTCTTCCTTCTTCACCAGCAGGCCAGCTTCTACCAGGTCATCTTCCGTATAGCCCCGTCCGACTAAATGGCTTTTTAAACCTTCCCATGTATTTAACGCATAACCAAGCTGAAATCGTTCAACAGTTTCGGAATTGATTCCTCGATCGGCCACGTACTCCCGGGCCTGAGCGCCTTCTTCTGATTGTCGCAGCAGATGATGAAAATACTGAGCCGCTGCCGCGTGAATATCTAGGAGCTTTTCGCGCTGCTTGTCGGCCGCCTCAGATCGAGGTGTGGGTGGTGCGAGAGATACGCCAGCCCGTTGGGCCAGCTCACGCAAAGCCTCAGAGAAGTCCATACCTTCGGCCTGCATGATGAACCGGAACGCGTCACCACCTGTGCCGCACGCACCAAAGCAATGCCAGGTCTGTGTGTCGGGAAAAACAACAAATGAGGGAGTTTTTTCAGCGTGGAAAGGGCATATTCCCTTGTAGTTGCGACCTGCCTTTTTAAGCGGAACATAACCCGAGATAAGCTCTACAATATCAGTCCGGTTTTTAACCTCGTCAACCGCCCCCATACCTATTCCTCTTCCGCAACAAATCCCCTCCTAAACCGCAGACGCTATTATACACAGGAAGGACTGTTATTGCAAAACAGCTCAAATCTCTCCCTCAAAATCAGGAGCTTATAACCCCTGTAATCCTGTAGGGCGCGTTTCAGTATGCGCCGTTTTTCTTGACAACCTTCATTGTCGTATAGTACGATGTCGACAAGGAGCTCATCTATGATTAAAGGCGTGGTCTTCGACGTGGGGGGAGTGTTGCTCCGCACCCACGACCAAAGCGGCCGCCGTAAATGGGAAACACGGCTGGGATTGAAGCCGGGAGAGCTAGCCTACCTGGTCTTCGATAGCGAGCTGGGACGACAGGCCCAACTGGGTCAGGCTACTCTGGAAGAGGTATGGGCCTGGGTAGGGACTTATCTGGGCTTGAGCAGGGAGCAACTGGCCAGCTTGAAGCGCGACTTCTGGTCCGGCGACTGGCTTGACCAGGAATTGTGTGACTACATTCGAGGGCTGCGCCCTCGCTACCGCACCGGAATGCTCAGCAACAATTGGGCATCTGATGGGCGGGCTATGGCCCAAGAACTTGAAATTGCCGATTGCTTCGACGTCTTCGTGACCTCGGCCGAGATAGGCGTGATGAAACCCGACCCACGCATCTATCAGGTTGCCCTGGACCGGCTCCGAATATCGCCGCCCGAAGGGATCTTCGTGGACGACTTCGGTGAAAACGTGGAGGCCGCCCGTCGATTGGGTATGCGGGCCGTTCACTTTTCTGATTCCACCCAGGCTCGGGATCAGTTGAACGAGTTGCTGACATCAGCCAGCCCATAGCTTAATTGAATGGAGCGTGGCTAAAATCTGTGGGTAGCGATGGCTTTGGCCGTCCCTGGCGACTGAAGTCGCTACTACGTCCCACGAATTTTAGCCAGACTCAATTGAATGAATGCTGCAAAGGAGGTGATACACGTGGCACGTACCCCAGACTTCTATAATTCCAATCGCATAGGAACGCTCTTCTACCCGGATGTATCAACCATCGCGGCCCACGCCGAATCAGCAGCGTTTTCCCCAGCCGAGGAGGATGCCGTCAGGGTATTACTGCTGATCATTGACATGCAGGTTGATTTCTGTCACGCGGGGGGAACGCTCTTCGTGCC
>JAUVPY010000178.1 GCA_030598425.1 Anaerolineae bacterium | reverse complement strand
GACGCTTGAGCTGCTCGCCGAGGCCAAACAATTTACGGGCGGTGCCAGCGACGAGGCGACCATTGCCCAGGATGTCCGGCGCAAGCTGGAAGCCATGCTGAAATTGCCCATTCTGGAAAGCCGCTATCCTGCGCCTGGGGATTCCGAGTACGGGACGGCTATCAACTACCTGAACCAGAATCTGGTTGACAACCTGGCCATCTGGGGGACCTTGTTGAGCTGGGCCTTTGTCCATTGCCTTGGCAGGGTCCTGAACGAGGAGGACTTTGAGGGGCAAAGCCGTAGTTGGATTGACGAGTGGCTGCTGGGCAAAATCATCGCCGGTGCGCTTCGTGATCTTGGGTTGGACGAGGAAAGGGCCTGGCGGGCGGTGGGCGTGGTCAAGCTTCTAACAATGCATCAGCGTTGGTTTGAAGCGGAGGCGCCCGATAAGGGACGAGCATATGGGGTGCTGGAATCCTGGTTGCAGGACGGCGAAGTTCAGGGCTTCTTACAGGTAAATCGCTATCAAGACGTTTTGTGGTTTAACCAGGAGGCCTTTGACCAATTGCTGTGGTGGATGCTGGCGATGGCGGCGGTCACGCTTAGCGCCGACTCTCACCGCCCGGCGGCCCAGGTGACCGAGGAGATCGTAGGCTGCTACCGCGTCATTGGGCAGTTGCTTCGGGCTGGGCAGGGTTCTGAGTATCAGGTAGAAAAACTGCTGGCGGTGTTGGAAGGATGACCGTCCGGGGTGTTATCTTCGATCTGGGCAGTACGTTGATGTACTTCGACGCTGATTGGGAAGACGTCGTCAGCCGAGGTGTGGCTGACACGCTGGCGTTCTTCAGAAGCAAGCGGGTGAAGCTCGACGAGGGGGCACTGGCCGGGACCTTCGTCGCCGAGCGCCAGGCGGGACGTGAGATAGCCCATCGCACCCAGCGGGAGGTGACCTGCACCGATTCGCTGCGGGCGGCGCTGGAGAAGGTAGAAGCCCCGCCAGAAGCGTTTCCCCTGGTGGCCGAGGCGGTGCGTGTCTACTTTGGACCTGAAGAAGCTGCTTGGAAGGCCTATCCTGATGCCAAGACCGTTCTCAAGGGTTTGTTCGCGCAGGGCTACCGGCTGGGTCTTCTCTCCAATGCCACCGATGATCCCTTCGTCCAACGCTTGGTCAACAGGCTGGAATTGCGCGCCTGGCTATCGCCTACCTTCAGTTCGGCTGGCCTGGGCTTCCGCAAACCGTTGCGCGAACCCTTCGGGCTGATTCTCTCTCGTTGGAACCTGCCGCCTGAGGCAGTTATTATGGTGGGCGACACGCTGAACGCCGACATCCTGGGTGCGCATAACACCGGTATGCGAGGGGTTCTTCTCACTGCCGACGAACCGCCGTGGAACGACCAAGACCGGGAGACGATTTTCCCCGATGCAACCATCCCCGCGCTCACTGAGCTACCAAGCTTGATTGAATCGTGGCAGGATAGGCGAGTCGTTTGACATATCATAGTCGCTATGTTAGGATGCATCCACGCTCAATGTAGGTTTCTTAATGAGAGTATTGAGCCGTGTGCATAATGCCCAAAACGTAAAGACGTAAAACGTAAAAGTCCGAACGGCAGGTGTGCCTTACGTTTTTCGTTTTACTTCCGAGGTGAGTTTATGGCCCAGCAGAGTGGCCGTGAAATCCCTGAGATGGAAGAGCCGACCTCCCCCCTCAAGATTCTTCTTTTGTCGGCCGAAGTGGTCCCTTTCGCCAAGACCGGTGGTCTCGCTGACGTAGCTGGGTCGTTGCCCAAGGCCATTCATACCTTAGGGCACGATATCCGCGTGGCAATGCCCCGCTACGGACGGATTCGTCCTGAACAGTTCAACCTGACGCGCGCGCTGGATACCTTCCCCGTTCCAATGGACAATCGCACCGAACCGGCCGAGTTGATGCAGACGACGTTAGATGACAACGTGCCGGTCTATATGATCGATAGCGTACGCTATTTTGACCGCGACGGCATCTATATGTATCCCGATGATGCCGAACGTTTTATTTTCTTCTGTCGGGGTGTGTTGGAAGCAGTCAAACGTCTCGGTTGGCAGCCCGATATCATCCACTGCCACGACTGGCATACGGCTCTCGTTCCCAATTGGCTCAAGACTATCTATGCTCGCGATCCGTTCTTCGCTGGCGCTGCCAGTGTCTACACCATTCACAACCTTGCTTACCAGGGTGTCTTCGGGTACCGGGTGCTGGAAATCGCTGGGATTGACGAGTATGGCTTTGTCGTCCACCCCGACATCGTAGACCTGAACGAAGTGGTGGACTTTATGGGGCGTGGTATCTACTTCGCCGACGTGATCAACGCCGTTAGCGAGACTTACGCCCGTGAGATTCTCACGCCCGAATTCGGCGAGAAGTTGGACCCGATGCTACGTGATCGGAGCGATCGGCTGTTCGGTGTGCTGAATGGCATCGATCTGGGCGAGTTCGACCCTGCCACTGATTCCTATTTGGAGGCGAATTACTCACTGGAGAGCCTTGATCGGAGGTTGGGAAATAAGTTGAGCCTGCAGCGCGAGGCGGGACTTCGCCAAGATCCGAGCGTGCCGGTTGTAGGCATTATCGCCCGGCTCACCGACCAGAAAGGCCTGGACCTGATCACGCCCATCATTGAGGCGCTGTTGCAGCATCTGGGAGCGCAATTCGTGTTGCTCGGCACCGGGGAACAGCGCTATCACGATTTCTTCGCAGGGCTAGCCGATCGCTTCCCCGACCAGGCAGGCATTTTCCTTACTTTTAACGCGTCGCTGGCGCGACGAATATATGCCGGCAGTGACCTATTTCTGATGCCTTCGCGTTTCGAGCCTTGTGGCTTGGGACAGATGATTGCTATGCGTTATGGTAGCGTCCCGGTAGTGCGTGCCGTCGGAGGGCTGGCCGATACCGTCCGCGACTACGACCCGGCCACTGGAGAGGGCACAGGCTTTGTTTTTGAAGCCTACGATCCCATGGCGCTCTATACGGCGCTGGTGCGTGCCTTGGAAACCTATCGTCACCAGGACGTCTGGCGCGAGCTTCAGGTCCGGTGTATGCGGCAGGATTTCTCCTGGGAGACGTCAGCCCGCAAGTATGTGGAACTCTACGCCCGAGCCCGAGCCTTCCACGCCCAAAATTGACAGGAGCGTTTCAATGCCTCTGGATTCGTCCCACAACATTTTCAGCTTGGCTGACGTCCTCTTCAGCCTGACCGACGAACGTCAGACTCGCTTTGGGCGAATCTTCCATCTAAGCACCACAGTTGGCCAGGTCGTCCCGCCAAAAGCAATGGAGGACTGGATTACGGAGCGTTTCGGCGGTGTGGAGGTCGTCGGGGATCAGTACGTCATCAAGGTGACCAACCAGGTGACCATGGAAGGCGCGCTCTTTAACGAAGTGCGCTCCCTGCACCCACCTAGGCCGCTGTCGCCCGAACAGGCTGCCGAGGCGGCTGAGGCCGAGGGTGACGACCCCTTTTGTGATCCTGAAACCCTCACGCCGGCAGATACCTTTTCCCGGGAGAGCGACCCGCCTGGTAGAGTGCGCGGCCAATACTGTGTCACGGCCAGCAGCTTGGTCAAACTGGACGGTTACCACGGCCTGGTTGTTTTCGACGAACACGATCCGCTGCGATTCACCCAAGATCAACTCAACGACTACCTGGAGGTGGCCTGGAGATGGGCCGAATTGGCTCACCAGGAAGACCCCCAGGCCCGCTACTACCTGGTGATCTGGAATTGTCGCCCGCGCGCTGCGGCAACGGTGGTGCACGGGCACCTGCAAATGCTGCTGACACGCGATGTGCATTACCCCAAGATTGAAGCCTGGCGCAGGGCTGCTGAAACCTATCGGCAGACGTACGGGGAGGATTACTTCAGCGATCTGTTTGAGGTTCATGCTGACCTGGGGTTGGGATTCGTCAGCGAAGGAACACGGGTGATGGCCTCGCTGACCCCGGTCAAAGAGCGTGAGATCGTAATCATGGGCGACGTGGATGATTATGCTCGTCCAGGCGCTTTTTCTGGGGCTTTCAAACGAGCTCTATTCAGGGCACTTGATACCTTTATCAACCGGATGGACGTGACTGCCTTCAACATTGCGATTTACTCCCCTCCATTGGGGGAGACCAGTGAGGCTTGGCAGGGATTTCCCATCATCGCGCGTTTGGTTGACCGAGGACATCCCGGCGATGGGGCCAGCGACGTCGGTGCCATGGAGCTCTACGCCGCCAGCGTGATTAAGACCGATCCCTTCCGCGTGGCCGAAGTGCTGCGTGCAAACTTCTTGGAGAACGAAGTAGGAAGTATGGAGTAAGGCGTTATAAGTGAATGGGTAACGAGGTAATGGGCACTTCCCACCCCGTTACCCCACAACTTGTAAACCTGTTGCCCGCCGCCGAATGCTCCAATCTCTAATTTCGAGTATATGATCACCGATGAAATACCGATTACAGGGCATCAGTACTCTCTCAATAGCTCGCTTCGGCTGCTTACTAGGCTGGATCGTCACCATCATCCCCAGTCTGACCTGTGGCCTGGTCCTGTGGGGGATCCTGGCCGCCATTCGAAATTGGCTGGAAGGCCTGGAGAACCTCGATCTGGACGTGCTCGGCTTTGAGTATTCCGTCGACCTGATCGAGCTGTTGCAGCTCGGTGAGTTCCTGGCCACGTTACAGACCCTCGCAGGCCGTGCGTTGCCGCTTCTGCTGGCACTGGTGATCGTGGTGGGCATCCTGGGCGGGGCATTGGTTGCCCTTACCCTGATCTTGCTGGGCTGGGGCTATAACCTGGTGGCGTGGCTCACCGGTGGCCTGGAGGTGCAGCTACAGGAAATCCCCACCCTGGCTGCCCTGCCGTCCGATGACGACAAAGCTATCACCCCGCCCCCTGTGGGGCACGACGAGGGATAAAGCATGAAATATGTGGAGTTTGGCAGTACCGGTGAGAAGGTCTCCGAAATGTGCCTGGGTACTATGATGTTTGGCCAGCGGTGCGATGAGGCAGAGGCTGACCGAATTCTTGGCGCGGCCATAGAACGCGGGGTCAATTCTATCGACACGGCACCGATGTATGGCGATGGGCACACCGAGGAAATCCTGGGCCGGATCATCAAAGGTAAGCGCGATCAACTGTTTATCGGGACCAAGGTTCACAAAGGGATTGACTCCCAAAGCATTCTCGAAAGCATCGACGAAAGCCTGGCCCGTATGCGAACTGACTACGTTGATTTGTACATGATCCATTGGCCGATTGAGGGTATGCGCCCCAGGGAAATTATGGAGGCGCTTAACGGGGTCGTCACCCAGGGCAAAGCGCGCTACGTGGGTTGCTGCAATTATCCGGCCTGGTTATTTGCCCACTCCAATGCCATTGCCGAGCGAAACGGTTGGCCCCCGCTGGTCTGTAACCAGGTCGCCTACAACGTCATCGAGCGCGGCATTGAGATCGAGCTATTGCCTCAGGCTGTGGCGGAGGAGGTCGCGATTACGGCCTATCGCCCCCTGGCGTCTGGTGTTCTGGCCGGTAAGTATGAAGCCGGTCGGCACCCGCCAACCGACTCGCGGGCCCCAGCCGACACCCGTATCCTGACCTGGCTGGCTCAGCACGGCGATAGCATGGAGCGTTTTAACCAGTACGCCGCGGAGCGTGGGGTTCACCCGGCGCAATTGGCTGTTACCTGGGTCCGGCACTCTCCTGGAATCACCTCGCCGATTGTCGGCGCCAGTTCGTTGAGCCAGTTGGAGACGTCTGTCGGGGCCTTTGAGTTCGACTTGAGCGACGTGGAGTATGACACCATAACGCATATGTTCGAGACCGAGGTCAAAGAGGAGGGGTTGCAGAGATTCCCGGACAAGATTTTTAATTTCCCTCGCCTGCGTCGTAACTTGAACCTGACTTCCTCAGAGTAGCCACCGGGCCCCAACACTGTAGTGGTACCAGCGGGCGATATTGACTGGCTGAATACCACGTCCCCAAGGGGCCCCGTAGGGAAATCGACACGTCAGCGTCTGTATCGCGCCCTTGACATTTCCCCTGCCGTTGCCTATGATGGGGGACATGACCGACAAACGTCCATTTCCTGCGCGAGACATGGTGCGCCGCAATCTGAGTCGGCGGCGCTTTCTGACTGGCGCGGCCGCGGCCGCGCTTCTGGCTACCCTGGAGGCTTGCGGCCTGGGTCCCGTCGCGCGCAAAT
>JAUVPY010000240.1 GCA_030598425.1 Anaerolineae bacterium | reverse complement strand
GTCTTGATGGTCGACAGCTAGGGACTGGGAGCTTGAGGCTGAGGATAAGAGAGAAATGGCGGGTAACCTTTCAACAAGCCAGCCAGTCAACGATCAACTAGCCAGTCGACCGCTCCCCTGAATCGGAGTGTTTATTTGCGAGTGCGGGGACAAGGTGGCCGGTGCCTTCGAGGTAGAAACACTAGTCAATGCAGCGGCCAATGTGCCAGACGTGGTTCATGCTGCGCGTGCGCCCTATTGGTGTTCGACGGATGGACGGGAACGTTTGCTGGAGACCATTTGTAGCTTAGAGTTTGAACGAGTTGTCGTAGCTGGGTGCAGCCCCCGGACCCATAGACGACTGTTTCGGGAGACAGCGGCCGATGCGGGACTAACTCCCGGCTTGGTAGGGCTGGCAAACATCCGCGAGGGCTGCGCCTGGCCCCATCGCGATGCCCCTGAGGCCGCCACTGCCCGCGCCCAGGATCAAATCGGGATGGAAGTGGCCCGTATGGCTGCGTTGACGCCCCATCCTGCGTCTGAGACCGTGATCACGCCAGCCGTGTTGGTAATAGGAGGTGGAGTGGCCGGATTGACGGCAGCGCTAGAACTTGCCGACGCTGGGGTACCCGTGACTTTGGTCGAGCGCGCCCCGACGCTCGGCGGCACGGCCATCGCCCAGGCACCCGAATTAGCCGCAGATCTAGCCTCTGCCGTCGAAACTCACTCCGGGATCACTTTGCACCTCGACAGCCAGATCACCCAAGTCGACGGCTCCGTTGGCAACTATCGCATCGATGTCACGCATCACGCATCACGACGCGTCACGCATCACGGCCCCTTCGGCGCCATCATCGTCGCCACCGGAGCCCCCGACGACAAGACCACCAAGCTGGCAAAACTGCTTCGCCTGCCGCAAGATGTCGATGGTTTCATTCCCGAACCAAGGGTGCGTCTACATCCTGGCAGCTTCATCGAACGCGGGATCTATGTGTGTGGCTCAGCCCATTACCCCTGTGACGCGGCCGAGGCCCAGTTCCAGGCCTACAGCGCCGGCTCGCGGGCCTTGCGGCACTTGCGCCGGGGAAAGGTGACAGCGGACGGCCCAGCAGCCCAGGTCAATCCCGAAAAATGCAACGGCTGCGGTGATTGCTTGAAGTTTTGTCCTTTTTCGGCCGTGACCTTGGCCGAACGGCTTGGTGGGATAAGCCTCTCGGTGATCGACCCATTGCTCTGCACCGGCTGTGGCAACTGTATCTCCATCTGCCCGGTAGGAGCGGTCACGGTGGCCGGCTGGACCGATGCCCAAATAGAGGCCCAGATGCGAATGGCCTTGGCAGGCGCCTCGCCCCCGGTCACCAACTCCCAACCCCGTATTCTGGTCTTCGCCTGTGAGTGGAGCGGTTACGCGGCCGCCGAGCTAGCCGGCGCCCAGAAGCTGACCTATCCTTCTAATATACGTATGATCCGCCTGGACTGCAGCGGACGGCTCCAACCGGGCTTGATCCTCAAGGCATTCGAAATGGGCGCAGCCGGCGTGCTCGTGCTGGGCTGCGAACCCAGACTGTGCCATTATGAGCGGGGCAACGAGCGAGCGGCTGTCGCTTTCGAGCAAGTTGAAGCCATAACCGGGTTGTTGGGCCTGCCCCCTGATCGTCTCAAACTTGGCTGGACTCCACCCGACGACGGCCCAGCGTTTGCCGAGTTAGTGACTCGATTTGTTGAGAGAGTGGAAGAAGTGGGAGTAGGAAGTAGGGAGTAGGGAACAATAACCCAAGAGTACGCAATACGCAGTACGCAGTAGGAAACATGTATGACTGACCAAACCGCGCCAATGGGGCAATCAGCGACGCTGGAGCAAATTGTGCAGGAGACGGGGGTCTTCCGCTGCCTGGAGTGTGGCAAATGTACCGCCATCTGCCCCATCAGCCGTTACGACCACGACTTTTCTCCACGGCGAACCGTCGGCCGGGCCTTGATGCGCCACGATGAGGCGTTGTTGAGCGACGACCGGCTGTGGGCCTGTCTCACCTGTCTGCATTGTAGCCAGGTTTGTCCCGCGCGCGTGGCCTACCCCGATTTGACGCTGGGAGTGCGCACCGAAGCTCGCCGCCTGGGCACAGCCACGGTTTGCACCCACGGCGAAGCCATCCATGCCTGGATGCGGATGATGATGGAGCCGGAAGCGCAGCAGAATAGGCTGGGCTGGCTGACCCGGAAAGGTAATGCTGCAGAGGGGCAGGGGAGCAAAGGAGCAGGGGAGTGGACTACGCATCACGCATCACGCATCACGCATCACGGATTACGGATCACCGATAAGTCAGACACCCTGTATTTCGTCGGCTGCGCTCCCTATTATGGCGCCCTGTTCAACTCGCTGGGGGTGAATGGAGAAGAAATCGCCCGGTCCACCGTCCGGGTGTTAAACGCGCTGGGGATAGAGCCTCAGGTCTTACGCGACGAGCGCTGCTGCGGCCACGACTTGTTATGGGAAGGGGACACCGAAGGCTTCCGGACTCTGGCCGAGCTGAACGCCGCCCTCATCCGCGAATCCGGCGCCCAGCGCGTCGTCACCGCCTGCCCCGAGTGCGCCCGCGCCTTGAAAGTCGACTACCCCGTCCACGGCCTTGATCTCGGCGTCGAAGTCCTTCACCTGGCCGAATTACTTGCCAGTTCCGAGTTCCGAGTTCCGAGTTCTGGACAACAAGATGTCACGCATCACGCATCACTCGTCACGTATCAGGACCCCTGCCGCCTGGGCCGCCACATGGGGGTGTACGACGCCCCGCGCCAAGCTATCGGCCGGCTGGGTTTGGAGCTGGTCGAAATGCCACGCAACCGGGCGAATGCGCTTTGCTGCGGCACCAACGGCTGGACGCATTGCGCCGTCGCCAACAAAGCCATCCAGGTGGACCGGCTGCGCGAGGCCCGGGCCACCGGCGCCGAGCTGTTGGTGACCGCCTGCATCAAGTGCCAGATTCACCTACGATGTGCTATGCAGGACCAACTATTGAGCGATGAGATCGCCATTGAAATCAAGGATCTGGCGACGTTGGTGGCCGAGGCGTTGGAGGACGGGAGTATGGAGTAAGAAGTAGGAAGTAGGAAGTATGGATGCTCGCAACACTGCATCTATGACTCCCTACTCCTTACTTCTTACTTCCTACTCCCTGAATAGAAAGAGAGTGGCTATGACAAAACAAGGGCAAAGAATTGGAGTATTTGTCTGCGAGTGTGGCCGCAACATCGCTGGCTCTGTGGACTGCGAAGCGGTGCGGGCCTACGCCGAGAAGCTGCCCGGCGTGGTTTTCACCACCGTCAACCGTTACACCTGCTCTGAGCCAGGCCAGGCCGAGATCAAGGGGGCCATCGCCGAGCAAGAGCTGGACCGGGTGGTGGTTGCCTCCTGCTCACCCCGCAACTACGAGCCCATCTTCCGCGAGTGCGTGGCGGGGGCAGGGCTAAATCCCTACCTGATGACCATGGCCAACATTCGCGAAGGGGTGTCCTGGGTGCATATGGGCGACCTGGCCGCCGCCACGCGTAAAGCGCAGGAAGTGGTCGAGATGGCCGTAGCCAAGGCGCGCTGGCTGCACCCGCTGCACGAGGCCGAGGCCAACGTCACACCGGGGGCGCTGGTCATCGGGGGAGGCATCGCCGGCATCCAGGCCGCCCTCGACCTGGCCGACGCCGGTCACCAGGTCTATCTGGTCGAAAAGGCGCCCAGCATCGGGGGCAAGATGGCCCAACTGGACAAAACCTTCCCCACTATGGACTGTAGCATATGAATTCTTGGGCCTAAGATGATGGATGTCGGTCGACATCCCAAGATCCAACTGATGGCCTACAGCGAGGTGGAGAGCATCTTCGGCTACGTCGGCAACTTCTCGGTGCAGACACGCAAGAAGACACGCTACTTGGATGAGACTGCCTGCACCGCCTGCGGCGACTGCGCCGACGTCTGCCCGGTGACCGCCCCCGACGAGTTCCAGGCCGGCTTGGCCACGCGCAAGGCAGTCTATATTCCCTTCCCCCAAGCGGTGCCCTCGGCCTACCTGATCAACGTCAACGAGTGTTTGGGCAACAATCCCATCGCCTGCGGCAAGTGCCGTGAGGCGTGCGACAAGAACTGCATCGATTTTGACATGCAGGATGAGATCATCGAGTTTGGCGTGGGCGCCGTCGTCGTCGCCACCGGTTTGGATGTATTCGACCCCACCGGCTTGACCGAATACGGCTACACCCACCACGAAAACGTCATCACCAGCCTTGAGTTCGAACGGCTGATCAGCAGCGGCGGGCCCACCGAAGGCCACTTCGTGCGACCCACCGATCTCGAACGACCACGGCGCATCGGCTTCATCCAGTGCATCGGCTCGCGCACTCTGCCCCTGCCAGGCGCTCCCAGCGGGGGAGAAAACGGGCGCGGCCACCCCTATTGCTCCAACATCTGCTGCATGAACACCGTTAAAGACAGCCTGTTGCTGCTCGATCATTACCCCGACAGCGACATCACCGTCTACTACATGGACATCCGCGCCTTTGGTAAAGGCTTCGAAGACTTGTACCGGCGCAGCAAGGAAGCCGGCGTCAAGTACATTCGGGGACTGCCGGGGCAAATCCTGGAAGATCCGGCCACGCGCAACCTGCACCTGACGGTAGAGAACACCATGACTGGTGAGCTGGAAACGCACGAGCAGGAGATGATCGTTCTCTCGCTGGGGCTGGTGCCGCCCGAGGACCAGAGCTTGATCAAAGGGTTACTGACCCTCTCGACGACGGAGGATGGTTTCTTCCTGGAGAGCCACCCCAAACTCAAACCGGTGGACGCGCCGACCAGGGGAGTCTTTTTCGCCGGATGCGCCGAGGCCCCCAAAGACGTCAAGGACAGCGTGACCCAGGCGGGCGCTGCCGCTGCCCGCACCCAGATCATCCTCAATCGACCCTCGATCAAGCTGGAACCGGTGGTGGCCTGGGTGGACCCCGAACTATGCAACGGCTGCGGGCGCTGCGTCCGCGTTTGCCCCTACCACGCCATCACCGGCGGCGACGCTAAGAAGAAGATCAAGGCCACGGTGGTCGAAGCTATGTGCCAAGGCTGCGGCACCTGCGCACCGGAGTGCAACTTCGACGCCATCACCATCCGCCACTTCACCGATCAGCAGATGGTGGCTCAGATTGATGCGGCGCTGGCCCATCACCCCCACGAGAAGATCCTGACCTTTG
>JAUVPY010000318.1 GCA_030598425.1 Anaerolineae bacterium | reverse complement strand
CGCTACGCCCTTTGTCTGGAACGATCGAGTGCTGGTCGGTTCCGAAGATCGATTGCTGTATGCGATTTCGGCACGAACGGGGCGCATTAAGTGGACCTGCCCGACGGAAGGCCGCATCCGCTCCTCGGCGCGAGTTGAATTCGAACATGCCTTCTTTGGTTCAGACGATTACCGTCTATACGCCGTCAACGCCCATAGTGGTCGGGTGGTGTGGAGATTCGAGTCGTTAGGCCCCGTACGCTCGACACCAATCGTTGGAGACGAAATCGTATACGTCGGCTCCGAAGATAATCACTTGTATGCCATAGACTTGCAGAACGGTAGTCAGAAGTGGAAATTCCGTTCCAACCGAGGTATCACCTCCAGCCCTGTCCTGCACGATGGGTTGGTGATCTTCGGCTCCGCGGACTGGAACGTTTACGCGCTGGATGAACGCTCCGGCTGGATCATCTGGCGCACTCGAACCAACCAAGCAGTCATTTCATCCCCGCGCGTCATGGATGGCATCGTTTACATAGGGTCCTCTGATGGACATCTTTACGCACTGGATGCCACCAGCGGCCGACAGATTTGGAAATATGACTCCGGCTCGCAGATTGTGTCCAATCCAGCTATCACAGAAAGCGTAGCATATATTGGAACCATTGGCGGCGACGTGATCAGCATAGGCATCAAGAGTGGAAAAGAGCGTTGGCGCTTCACAACCCAGGGAAAAGTGGCCTCGTCTCCCTTCATATATGAAGGTGTGCTTTACGTCGGCTCTACCGATCAAAAGATATACGCTCTGCCGGAATAAACGTACCGCCACATACAACGAACAACCGGATATCACTCAATGGATTTCCTTCAAAGATTCTTGTCGCGTGAGCGTCCCGACAGCGGAGCTACGCACACTTCAACAGCGGAAAGGGATCACCCTGCTGCACTGGCTTCTCTGCCACCGGGTTTGACAGTCGCCAAGATCAGTGACATTGGTCAGATTCGCGATCGCAATGAGGATTCTTATCTGGCCATAGATGTGACGTTGCAGAACGACGACGGTCTGGTCCCTCTTGGACTATACATCGTCGCCGACGGTATGGGGGGACATCAAAAAGGGGAAGTAGCAAGCTCTCTTGCCGCTCAAGTGTCGGCTCATCAAATCATGCAAGATGTGTTCTTACCCTTCTTATCGGGCAACGAACAGGATGGCTCTCGTCGCCCGATAAACGAAGCACTCATTCAGGCCGTGCAGGCCGCCAATCTCGCCGTCTACCAGCAGGTCCCTGAAGCTGGCACTACGCTTACCATGGCTCTCGCCTTTGGTCAAAACGTATATGTAGCCCATGTCGGTGACAGCCGAGCCTACATCTTAAACCAAGCAACACTGCGCCAGATAACGCAGGACCACTCATTGGTTGCCCGGCTCGTTGAACTCGGACAAGCAACTCCAGAAGAAGCACTCACGCACACGCACCGTAATGTGCTCTATCGAGCCATAGGTCAAGCAGGCTCTCTGGAGGTTGACACCTACCTCCAACCGTTTCCAGTTGGTAGCTGTCTCCTGATTTGCAGCGACGGCCTCTGGGGAATGGTATCGGATGAGGAAATCGCTGACATCCTGACCGACGCTTCGACTCCGCAACTAGCTCTGGAGCAATTGGTCGCAGCGGCCAACCATAGCGGCGGCGACGACAATATCACGGCAGTACTAATATTTATGGGCGAGGCGTAAGCACCTATCCCAAGGATCGTGGGAGATTTGCTATGCAGATCGACAAAGACTACTACGAGATCTTAGGCATTCCTCAAACCGCTACTGATGAGGAAATCAGACAAGCTTACCGCTCTCTAGCCCGGCGCTCCCATCCTGACGTTAGTGGTGACGCTGAAGCCAGCGAAGAATTCCAAGACGTACAAGAAGCATATGAGACACTCAGCGACCCGGCACAGCGCCAGAAATATGACCAGTGGCGCGAGCAGCAGGGACGCGACAAATCGTCGGCGCTGAGCCTGCGAGCGATTGCCAGCCACCAGACGCTTCTGGCCATCCCCGAGGAACAAGCCTACTACGTACTCCTAAATGCAACGCCGGCCAGCGACCTCCCTACCTCTCGCCTACCTTTGAACTTAAGCCTGGTTCTGGACCGCAGCACTTCGATGCAGGGTATGCGCCTGCAGCAAGTCAAAGAAGCTACCCGCCAGATTATTGACAAGCTACAACCCGAAGATGCCCTTAGCTTGGTTGTTTTCAGCGATCGAGCGGAGGTATTGCTACCGAGTCAGCACAACGTCGATAAAGCAATGGCCAAGTCCATCGCCAGCACCATCCAGCCCAGCGGTGGCACTGAGATGCTGCAAGGATTGTTGTCCGGCCTCAGTGAAATTGAACGCAACCAGAGTGACACTTCTGTTAACCACCTCATTTTGCTGACCGACGGACAGACCTATGGCGATGAGCAAGGCTGCCTGGAAGAAGCCGAAGCGGCTGGCAATCGCCAGATAAGTCTCAGTACGATGGGAATTGGATCTGATTGGAACGAAGACCTTCTCGACCAAATGGCTGCGCTTTCGGGCGGCGTCTCAACCTACATCGACTCGCCGCGTAAGGTGGTAGACATTTTCAAGGACACGGTGCGCAGCCTGGGACTGGTAGTTGCTCGTGAACTAGTGATGTCAATCAACCCCAGGTCCGGCATTCGACTGCACGAAGCCTTCCAGATCACGCCCCACATCCGTCGTCTGGAGTCGCGGGGAGACCGAATGGTACTGGGCCCGCTCGGAACTGACCAGGGCAAGGCCATACTCATGGAATTCCGGGTCCAGGGACTTCCTGTCAATGAGCAGCGCCTGATGCGCATTACGGTTGAGGGCGACGTGCCCGGTAAAGCCAATCGCCGTTCGTGGGAATGGGTAGAGCTGGCAGCCGTGATCAGCGAAACCCCTGACCCAGACGCTGACATCCCGCCCCCCATTGTCACCGCCTTAGGCAAGTTGGCAATCTTCAAGATGCAAGAAAAAGCCATGGCCGACCTGGAAGCTGGCGAGATCAGTGCAGCTACGCAACGCCTAGAAACGATGGCTACTCGACTATTGAATTTGGGTGAGACCGATCTAGCACGCGCTGCCCTGCTCGAAGCAGGCCGGTTAGCGCGTACCGGTGACCTTTCGGCTGAAGGCCGCAAGAAGATACGATACGGCACCCGCGCGCTATCCATCTTGCCCAAGGAGATTCACCATGATTAAATGTCCGTTTTGTCAGACAACTCATGTAGCCAATACCCTCTTCTGTAGCGAATGCGGGACCTACTTGTTAGAAGACGATCGGCGGGGCACTGACCCCTTGGGCACTGGTGAAATCGGATGGGTCGGCACAGAGGAGGAGGGCAGCGAGCATCTGGCCCAACATGGAAGCGGCCCATTGGGCGTGCGTCTGCATATTGGAGAAAGTGGTCGCCAGGTGGAAGCTCCACTGAGCAAAGCCATTCATCTAGGGCGACTTGATCCGGCCAGCGATGTCTTTCCTGAATTAGACCTGTCAGAAGACGGCGGACTGGAGAAGGGGGTCTCTCGCCGCCACGCCCGCATCCTGAAACGAGAGGGAACCGTCGTGGTAGAAGACTTGGGCAGCATCAACGGCACCTTTATCAACGGAAAACGCCTGGCTCCTTACTTGCCAGAGGCGCTACACGACGGTGACCAACTGCAATTGGGAAAATTGCTGATTGAGGTGGAACTATCGTAGCCACCCTCTCACTCAAGTTATGAGCCTAGAATCGTGACGGAGGTAAGCGCCGCATGGCATTCACTGTCATAGTCCATCTTTCTGGCACCGATCCATTCTTGGCCGAAATGGACGAAGTTCCTGACCCCACAGCCAGCTATATTTTATGTACCAATCCACGGGCTCGAGACGGCAAGAACCTGGTTTTTATAGAACCCGAATGCACTCGTTTTCTATTTCCCTGGCACCGCATTAGCTTTATTGAAACCTATCCCAGCGACGAAGACCAGGCAGAAGTAGAGACGTTCTTCCGCGACTAGAAGAATATCTGCCGTCGACAAACCGCCCCCGTGAGTCCACGAGGGCGGTCTTTGCCTTGAATCGATACACACGTTTGTCTTTGCCACTCTGCCAGCTTATTTTGTCGAAACCACTGTGAAAGGATATCCAATCGTATGGCCACCAGCCAAATAACACCGATACAGTGTCCGGTATGCGGCGCGCAGTTCAGTGCACCCATTGAGAGCGTTATTGACGTCGGTCGTGATCCACAGCTTAAAGCTCAGTTCTTACAAGGCAACATCAATGTCGCACAGTGCCCCCAATGTGGCACCCAAGCCCCCATGACGGCTCCACTCTTATACCACGACCCGGCCAACGAACTCGCGCT
>JAUVPY010000480.1 GCA_030598425.1 Anaerolineae bacterium | reverse complement strand
TGAGATCCAGGAAGGCCGCCAAAGTGACCAGGCTTCGCTCCGCGTCAGTCGGTAGCCCGCACGACGACGAGTCGGTCGAGGCCGGATTCTGCTCCCCACACTTCACCGGGCCGGCCAAGCAGTTGGCGAACCTTCGCTCCGGAGTCTGGAAGCTGGAAGGACGTGAACGTCTCGGTCGGGGGGTCGAAACGGACGATGCTGTTGGCACCGAAGTCGGTCAACCACACGGCGTCCTGCTCATCCACGTAGACGGCGTAGGCCATCGGCGTGTCTCCGGGAAGGCGCCACTCGCTCCAGTCGCCAGTGGCCGGGTCGTAGACACCGAGTTGGCCAGCGTTCCATTCGGCTGCCCAGATGCGACCTGTAGAGTCGGACCACACGCGACGGGCGCCTTGTGCTTCGGTCGGTGGCCAGACCTGGGTGGCAGTGCCTGTGTCGAGGTCGACCGTGGCGATGTGGCTCCCCGCGAGCGAGGCGTACCAGACGTCTCCGCGCGGGGTCGTTGCGATGCCGTAGGGTCCGCGTCCGCCCGGAGCGTCGAACACCTCCACCACGCCATCGGCCGGATCGAGGCGACCGTAGACGCCGGACTGTCCGGTGAACCAGAGCACGCCATCGCCATCGAAAGTGGCAGTGTTGAGGTTGGCACCCGAGCGCTCAGGAGGCAGTGGGTACAGCGTGACCTCGTGAGTCATCGGGTCGACCCTCACGATCGCATCCTGGCCGCCGTCCGTTACCCACGGAGCAGCATCGGGACCGATGATCACTCCGTGCGGACTGGAGCCTGGGCCGAGCGGGATAGTCGTGACCTGCCCGGTCTCCGGGTCCAGAAGCCCGAGCGTGCCATCGCCTTGGCCGGTGTACCAGACCGTGCCATCTGGGGCCGGGGCCACATCGTGGGGACGCGAACCGGATGGTACAGGATACTCCTGCAGGGTTGGTTCAATCGTGGGCGCCAGGGGAGCTGTGGGTGTGGGTGGTTGGGTCGCTTCAGCCAGAGCCTGTGTATCTTCGGCCTGGGCGGGGGTGGTCGCAATTTGTTCGGCCAGAGTGGCGGTAGCTTCACTGCTAGCCGGTTCGGCCGTTGCTGGCTCCGGTGAAGGCACCCTGTCTCGTGCCGCCTCAGGCGTCGCTTCTCGCCCCGCATTTTGCGCGCAGCCTACAAGTAGCATGATCAGCGCGACTAATACTAGTTTTCCAACCAGGTAACCGTTCTTCAAGATCATGATCGCGCACCCTGATAGTAATATAACGAAGTTCGCCGGGTTCCATGCTGATTGATGACCGAGGATAGCGCTCGATTCAGTGGTTGACGAGGTGATCAAGTGACTTCTGGTTATACATTCATAAATAGGCTTATGATGAGCGATCAAGCGGCCGGCAAGCGACCGTCCTTCGTCAATTCTGCATAAGATACAGATCCGGCATTAACAAAATCCATGTTTCCAGCGTCTGCTTGCAAGTTGATTCAGATATTGATCGTAGAGCGAGTCGGGAACGGATTCGGCCAAGGTAATGGGACTAAGAGCTAGGCTGGGAGAGTCACCATTCATGGGTGTAGTTACCGCTACCTACACTTTGTTAGGCACCGGGGGCTGGAAGGGTTGACTTGCTTACAAGCCAGCGACGGATGAGCGGCCGGAAGGCCACGATCAAGTGACGCCTGAAACCCAGTAAATCTTTCACATCCTCGATGTAATCATCGAGCGTGCGGCGTTGGAATTGCAAAAGTTCCTGGCTCTCCGCTGTGTCCAGCCAATCGGTTGGGTAGGGCACGTCGGTAAAAACCTCTTCAGGCAACATGCCTACTCCGATCGCCTCCAGCACGCCAGCCACGATATCCCGTTGGTAGAGTTGGCAGTCTGGCCCGCCGCCGATCAGCCAGGTGCTACCCCAGACTCGATCGTTCTCCAGGGCATTAGCGATGGCCAAGCCCACATCACGGGTGTGAACGAACTCAATGCGGTTGTCCAAGGGCACATTAAACATGTCCTCATCCAGCACCAGGCGAACGGGTAAGGCGGCAGCCAGCCGGAAAATGGTCCAGGTCAGCCCTGATTCCCTGACCATGTGCTCGCATTCTACTTTGTGCTTGGCGTATTCTTCGATGGGTTGGGGGGGATCATCTACCGTGCGCGGGGGCGGCTGGTCGTGGGTCCGGCCGTATACGTGCAGCGATGATGTGAATAACATCTTGGGCGGCCTTGCTTGGGCTTTCATAGCCTCCAGCAAGTTCCTGGTGCCGTCCACGTTGATGGCCCGCGCCCATACCGGGTCGTCCTCACTGCTGACGCCGGTGGCCGAAAGATTGGTAGGGATGACGAAACCCAGGTGGACGACCACATCCTGCCCCTGGACGGCCGCCGTTACATCCTGGGGGTTCCGTAAATCACCCCAAAACACATCCACTCCATCTTGTATTTTCCTAGCAGCTAGTATTTTCTTAGCCGCTCTTTTGTTAGCCCGACAGGAGCAATGGCCCGACAACACCACCCAGAGCGACGGCCGACTCCTTGATGCCGAGTATGCGCGATCGGTACTGATCCTCGGTTATGTCCAGGATATATGCGTTCAGCGCCGGTGAGATCATGGCC
>JAUVPY010000166.1 GCA_030598425.1 Anaerolineae bacterium | reverse complement strand
GCCACGTTCGAGACCCATCCAGGGGAGGACAGAGGGGAAGATGCTTGAGGTCAAGGATCTTTACGTTGGTTATTACCGGGACTTAAATATCCTTCAGGGCATCTCGCTTGAGGCCGAAAAGGAGAAGATCACCACCGTCCTCGGCGCAAATGGGGTGGGGAAATCGACCTTACTCAAGGCCATTTATGGCTTTCTCGAACCCAATGACGGTGAGATTCTGCTGGAAGGTAAACACGTGGGGGGCATTCCCACCCACAAGCTGATCGAGCTGGGGATCTCATACATTCCCCAGGAGCCGGGGATCTTCCGCTGGATGACGGTCGAGGAGAACCTGGAGTTGGGCGCGTGGACCTTCCGCCGCGACAAAGCGCGCATCCAGCGCAAGCTGGAAGAGAACTACGAGCGTTTCCCAGCCATCAAAGACCGGCGTCGTTCTCAAGCAGGTGAACTTTCGGGCGGTATGCAGCGCATGGTTGAGTTGGGCCGCACCCTGATGACCGATCCCAAGATCATCCTGGTGGACGAGCCAACCGCCGGCCTGGCCAAGCTTTTGTCGGAAATGGTGTACCAGATGTTGGTCGATCTACGCGATAACGATGGGATGACCATTATTCTGGTAGACCAGGAAATCCGCCAGGCACTCAAGATCGCTGACTACGTGTATGTCCTGGAGTTGGGGCGCAACAAATTTGAAGGGCCGGTCGAAGAATTCACCGATCCTCAGGATCTGAAAAAAGCCTTCTGGGCCTAAGGCCAGGTCCCACATTTTGGGTGCGACGCATTAAGACCTTTCAGGTCCAATCTTTGATTATAAGGGGTATCGCGTTATGACCGATCGCTATGGACCGCCTCGTTTTTCGCGGTCTGGGTTGCGTGGCTTGAAACCATCGGCCACCCTGTCACTGAACGACCGCGTGCGCGAGATGTGGGGTCTGGGCCTCGACGTTTATCACCTGGGATTTGGCGAGTCGCGCTTCCCGGTCCACCCCAAGATCGCCGAAGCGCTGCGGGCCAACGTGCACCAGCGCAGCTACCTCCCTGCTATGGGCATCTGGGAACTGCGGGAGACGATTGCCGGGTTTTACCATCGCAAATTCAGGATGGACGTCTCACCCGACCAGGTCGTGACCGGCCCTGGCAGCAAGTCGTTGCTTTATGCGCTGGTGTTAGCGCTGGGGGAGGAGCTAATCCTGCCGCAGCCATCCTGGGTCAGCTATGCCTCGCAGGCGCATATGGTGGGCAAGCCGGTCAATTGGGTGCCCACGAGGCCCGACAGGGATTATGTGCTGGACATCGGTGATCTCCTGCGGGTGATGGAGGACTCCAGAGATAACTGGGGTAATCCCGAAGTCCTCGTTCTCAACAGTCCTAACAACCCGACCGGCACCATGTTGTCGCCTGACGCGGTGCGGGCGCTGGCCGAGTTCGCTCGCGAGCAGCGACTGATGGTGCTCAGCGACGAGATTTACGCCCTGACCGCCCATTGCCAGGTCCCTCACGTGTCCCCCGCTCAGCATTACCCCGAAGGCACGGTGGCGCTGGGGGGATTGAGCAAGCACCTGTCGCTGGGCGGCTGGCGATTTGGTCTGGCGATTCTGCCCCCCGGCCCGGCTGGCGAGGCCCTGCGGCAGGCGCTGGGTTGTATTGCCGGTTCCATCTGGTCTTGCGTGGCCGCGCCGGTGCAATATGCGGCCCTGGTTGCCTACAGCGACGACCCAGATGTGGATAACTATATAGATCAGTGCACGCGCATGCACAGCATACGCACCCACTATCTGTACCAGGGACTGGTCGAGGCTGGGGTCCCCTGCGTGGAACCCAGCGGGGGGTTTTACGTTTTCCCCTCCTTCGACCGATGGAAAGACCCGCTGGCGGAGCGCGACGTTCACACCGCCGATGACCTGGCGATGTATTTGTTGGAGAATTACCAATTGGCCACACTGCCCGGCTCGGCGTTTGGCTGCCCGCCCGAAGAGCTATGTCTGCGCCTTTCCTCCAGCTACTTAGACACTGAGAGTGAGGAAAAGGTGGCCAGCTTGGTCGAAGTCTTCACCCAGGACCCCGATCCAGCTCGCTTCATCGAAAATCATCACCCCCAAACCCGTGAAGCGACCACTCGGATCGCCGAGTTTGTGGCTGATCTGAGGTATGAGTAGGGACAAACCGGTTCCTAGACCTCAGAGGTTCTTGAGAGGTGATCAATCCAGTGACTCAACCCGAACATGAGAGTAACCTTTTAGGTGATGGTACCTTCAGAAACCTCCGAGGTCTTATTTTAAACAACCAATGGAGGGTTTCGATCCTATGAAGGAAGTGGTCATCATTGATGCCGTCAGGTCGCCTATCGGCAGGCACAGCGGTGCATTATCGAGTGTGCGGCCCGACGACCTGCTGGCTGAGGTTCTTAAGGCCCTGATGGAGCGGACCGGAGTGGACCCGGCACTGGTCGAAGACGTATATGCCGGCTGTGGCAACCAGGCCGGCGAGGACAACCGTGACGTGGCTCGTATGTCGGCTCTGTTGGCCGGCTTTCCGGTTGAGGTAAGCGGCATCACCGTCAATCGCAACTGCTCTTCGGGGTTGGAAGGCGTCAACCTGGCCGCCAAGTCCATCATCGCCGGTGAGGCCGACGTCTTCATCGGCGCTGGCGTGGAGTGCATGAGCCGCGCCCCGTGGTCATTGCCCAAGCCGGAGCGTCCGCAGCCGGTGGGTCACCCCAAGATGTGGGACACGACTGTCGGCTGGCGCTACAACAATCCCAAGATGGACGCACGGTATCCCATCATCAGCTTGGGCGAAACGGCCGAGAACATCGCCGAGGAGATGAGCATCACCCGCGAGGAGCAGGACGAGTTTGCCCTGGAGAGTCAACGGCGGGCGGTGGCGGCCATCAACGCTGGCCTGTTCAAGGACGAAATTGCCCCCATCGAGGTGCCCCAGCGAAAGGGCCCACCCAAAATCGTCGACACCGACGAACACCCGCGCTACAAAACCGTGGACGGCGAATACGTGCTCGACACCAGCATGGATTCGCTGGGCCGGCTGAGACCTGCCTTCCGAAAAGGGGGCACGGTGACGGCCGGCAATTCCAGCGGTATCAACGACGGCGCCGCGGCGCTGCTCCTGATGGACGCCGCCAAGGCCCAGGAATTGGGATTAAGGCCTATGGCGCGCTGGGTCGGTTCGGCAGTGGCCGGCGTGGATCCCGGCCTGATGGGCTATGGCCCGGTGCCAGCCACCCAGAAGCTCCTCAAGCGGCTGGACCTCAGCTTGGACGAGGTCGGCCTCATCGAGTTGAACGAGGCCTTCGCCGCTCAAACACTGGGCGTGATGCGCAAATTGGATATGCGCCACGAAATCACCAACGTCAACGGAGGGGCCATCGCTCTGGGCCACCCCACCGGCTGCTCCGGCGCGCGTATCCTGACCACCCTATTGCACGAGATGACGCGCCGCGCCCCCGACGAGAAACGACCCTATTACGGCCTGGCCACCCTGTGTGTCGGCGTCGGCATGGGCGTTTCCACCATCGTCGAGTGGCTGGATTAGCTGGCGCGAAGTAACAGTTTAAACTGTTACTTCGCGTGGGCCATTCTCAGAGTAGAGATTGGAGAAAAAAGACCATGCAACGTCCCCTCACCGGTATCCGTGTCATCGGTCTGGAACAGTATATGAGCGCGCCCTATTGCACCATGTTGCTGGCCGATGCCGGCGCGGAGGTCATCAAAATCGAGCGCCCGGGCCGGGGCGACCCGCGTCGCGCCATCCCACCCTACGCCACGGATGAGGAAGGGCGACGCGTGGCCGGTGGGTTCATCGGCTATAACCGCAACAAAAAGAGCCTGGCCCTCAACCTGCGCGAGGAAGCGGGCCGCCAGGTTCTGAAAGACCTGGTGAAAGCCTCCGACGTGGTGGTCGAGAACTTGCGACCCGGTGCCATGGACAGAATGGGGCTCGGTTACGAACAGTTAAAGACCGTCAACCCCCGGCTGATCTACGCCGCCATCTCCGGCTTTGGGCGGCTGGAGGGCTACACCGGCTCCTACGGCAGCCGGCCCGCCTTTGACATCGTGGCCGAAGCCATGAGTGGCATTATGAACCTGGTCGGCTTTGAGGATAAGCCCCCATCGTGGACCATTTACGGGATGGCCGACGTCTACTCAGGGCTGGCCACCGCTTACGGCGTGATGCTGGCCCTCTTTATGCGCGAGCGCACCGGCCAAGGTCAGTTCGTGGACAGCGCTATGCTGGATAACATGCTGGCCCTCAACGAACGTATGGTGACCCTCTACTCCTTCACCGGCCAATCACCCGAGCGGGGAAGGTTGCAACACCTTTACCCACGGGGCGCGTTTCGCTGCCAGGATGGCTACTTGGCCCTCAACGTGCCCGACGACATTCAGTGGGGGCGGATGTGCGAGGCCATCGGGCGCGAGGATCTGAGAGACGATCCTCGTACTGCTGACGGAACAGCCCGCGCCGCCAACGCTGACTTCATCCGCCCCATCATCGAAGAATGGCTGGCCGACAAGACCCGCGCCCAGGCGGTGTCGCTTCTGGGGGAGCGTGGCGTGCCCTCAGGTCCAGTTTACACCGCCGAGGACGTCTTCAACGACCCCCACATCGCCGCCCGCCACATGCTGGTGACGGTGGACGACAAGGTCGCCGGGCCGCGTCAGTACGCCCGCAGCCCGGTTCACCTCTCCGCCGCGCCCGAAATCCCCACCAACCCGGCGCCGGGTCTGGGAGAGCACACGTGTCCCATTCTGAGCGATCTGTTAGGCTACAGTGAGGGGGACATCGAGCGGCTGGCGAGCGAGGGCGTGGTGGCGATTGAGGACTGAGCGAATTTGCTCCTGGGCACACGTCGACTATACTAACGATAAATGAGCCAAGTTAGCAATCACCCAACCAGGAGGTATATCGGTGCCAGGTAGAAGACGAGCAGCTAGACGAACGGGGAGACGGACAGCAAGGCGAACGACCAGGCGAACTGTACATCGAACGCGACGCCGCCGCAGGCGAAGACGAGTCCTGGTGGGCGGCATGGTGCTCTTGGCGGTGGGTGGCGCCGCCTACGGTGCCGTTAAGTTGACCCAGCAGGATACCCAAAGGATCGAGGAGCACACCGGCGAATCCGTCGAAGAGTTGTCCGAAGAAGATTTGATCGCCGCCATGGAGGAGCTCGGCATCCAGAGCATCGAACTCACTGAGGACGACCAGGCCATCATCGCCGACGAGGGCAGCGCATCACCGGCTGATGCCCCGGCCGCGCCTGAGGAGGAGTCGTATCTCGACGAATTGGAGAAGCTGGCTGCCTTACGCGATCAGGGGATCATTACCGAAGAGGACTATGAGGCCAAGAAGAAGCAATTGCTCGGTCTCTAGTTGATGATACATTACGAACTGCCCCCCGAGCCAGCCTCGGCCCACGATGAAGTGAGTGATGACCCCGGCGCTCAAGCTGAGAACGGGGGTCGCCCCCAGCCGCCAGACTGCCAACTCCCAACCAAGCGTGGCCACGCTCAAAAAAAGATCTCCGGGTCCATTGAGGGAGAGGCGACCCAGAAGGACATGACCGGCGCCAGCGGCACACCACCGATGAGCAGCGCCGCGATCACCGGGATGACGCCGCACGAACAGAAGGGGCTGAAAGCGCCGACGGCTGTGGCCAGGAAAATGGCGACGAGTGGCTGTGCCTGAAACGCGCGACTGATGTGTTTCGAGGCTCCGGACATGCGCACCAGGACCGCCACGGGGATGGTGATCAGCAAATACGGCCAGACGTGCAGGAAAGCCCCTACGATGAAATTGGTCACCGCGAGGATTTGGTCAAACACGTTCATGATTCTATCTCCTTTTAGCGTGTTTTTACGATATAATAAACCAAAAAAAATCTGCCGGTTCAGAAGATCACCCCCACCTTCTGCCTGAACCAGGCAATGTTTGCGTCATTCAGGTAATAACAAGTAGCTGGCCCCTCGATCTCTCCGGTAACCCAGCCGGCCTCGCGCAATACCTTAAGATGCTGTGAGACGGTCGCCTGGGCCAGGGGCAAGAATTTCTCGATGTCTTTGGTGATACAGCCGGGGTGCGTCACCAGGTACTTCATGACCTCAAAACGGGTGGGGTTTCCCAGGGCTTTAAACATCCTCACCAGCCGTTCCTGCTCGGCGCCGGAGATGTCCAGGGTGCAGCAGGCGGCAGGGGGGGACATCAAGTCTTGATGTTCTGGCGGGATCTTCACCAGGGCGTCTCCAGGTTCACTGGTGCCTTGGCTGGGTGCATTCGTTGCTTTTTCAGATATCGTCACGATCTCTACACCTATTTATCGTATTTTTACGATATCAGTATACCAAAAAAGGGACGCGTTGTCAACCCCCAGTTTCGCTGGCACCCCCGTCTTTCCTTGCGGGCCTGATAAACAGGACCGCGGACGTTCGGGGACGTCCGCGGTCACGACCATCGTCCTTGTTTGCTCAACCCGCCTTGTTATTTCTTGCCCTTGGCGGCTTCCTTTTCCTTCTTGGCCTTCTTCTCCTTGGCCGCGGCCTG
>JAUVPY010000414.1 GCA_030598425.1 Anaerolineae bacterium | reverse complement strand
GGGCCAGCGCCTGCTCCGCCTCGGCCAGCGCCTCGCGCATCCAGGCTGCGTCGTCCACAGTGATATTATAACACAAGCCGGATGAGGCGACAATCCTTCGTTGACAACCGGCCATAGGGCGGTATAATCGGCGCAGCGCGTGACATTTGAAACCAGATAGGAGTGAGCGAGTGAGCATATTTCTGGAAGCCTTGTTGATCTTTGCGCTGCGCGTGGTAGGCATCGCCGTTAGCACGGTTGCGACCATAATGACTGTCCAGGGGCGCAAAGCCCCTGCTGTGGCGGCTGGCTTCGTCAGTGCGTTGGTCTACGTCGTCGCCATCGGCAAGGTAGTGGCGAATCTGGGCAACGTCTGGAACATCCTCGCCTACTGCGGCGGGTTCGCCGTGGGCACCCTGATTGGCATGGCCTGGGAGCAGCGGTTGGCGCTGGGCTTCGCCGAGGTGCGGGCCATTTCCCCCGAGAAGAGCGCTGCCCTGGCGGAGGCTCTACGGCAGGCGGGGTTTGGCGTGACGGAATACTACGGACGCGGGCGTGAGAACGTCGTGGGCGTTGTCGAGACCATTGTGCCTCGCAAGAATGTGGACGCCGTGCTGGGGATCGCCAGGTCCGTGGACAAAGGTGCCATCGTGACGGTAACGGAGGCTCGCATGGTGCGGCATGGCTACTGGAAACCCAGCGTGCGCAGGTAAACCAGAAACCCGGTTTTTGGCGCTCTACCGGTGAATCTGAAGTCTTCAGTCGGGGGTGACAAGATATTCTCGCACCTGGCGGGTTGGTGCGGCGCAGGGGCCCCGGGGTGTGTCAACTGGCGGTCGGTCGGTCGGGGTCCAAGATCGCGGCCAGGTCCCGCAATTGGCTAAAGCTGATGGGTTTGAGAAGTACCAGGTCGGCTTCTCTGCGGATGCTTTCCGCAGTGTGTGCGTGAGCAGTGGCGACGATAACACGGGTTTCTGTCAGCCGCGCGTCGGCACGAATGTGTCGCAGGATATCTGGCCCCGGCACGTGGGGCAGGTGCAGGTCCAACACTACCACGTCCGGCGTCGTGACAGCCAACCGTGCCAGGGCCGTGTCGCCAGATCTGATGATTTCGGTCTCAAATCCGGCTGCCTGCAATGCTTCTGAGAAGATGGTCGCGGCGTCGGAGTCATCTTCGATAATCAGTGCAAATGAGTTGCTCATGAGAATTTCTCCTGTGTCGGGACAAGCGGTAAGACGATGGTGAATGTACTCCCATGCCCGACCTCGCTTGTCAATGTGATCTCGCTGCCCATCAAGGTGGTCAGTTGTCTGACGATGGAAAGCCCCAAACCAGCCCCGGTATGCTCCCGGTTGGGCGAGCTATCAACCTGCTGAAAAGGTTCAAAGATGTGGGGTTGGGCTTCTGCTGGGATGCCGCAGCCGGTGTCGGACACCTCCAGCGTCCAATGGTCCGCGTCGGGCCGGTAAGCGTCTACGTGCACCGTTCCCTCTTTGGTGAATTTGATGGCGTTGCCCACCAGGTTGATCAGAATCTGATGCAGCCGTTGCGGGTCGCCGAACAGTGTGGTGGGTACATCGTCGGCGATGTGGCTGATCAGTTCCAGTCCTTTGGCCTGCGCCAGTACGCTCATCACGCCCTGCACACCGTCAATCAGGTCGGCCAGGGTGAACGGGGTGACGTTGAGCGTCAGTGTACCCGCTTCGATCTGAGCCTGGTCCAACAGATTGGTGGCGAGGTTGAGCAGTTCCCCGGCGTTGGCGATGATGCGTGCTACCACCTCGTGTTGCTTGTCCGGGAGCGGGCCATAGACACCCTCTTGTAACATATCGGCGTAGCCCAGGATGGCGTTGAGCGGCGTGCGTAGTTCGTGGGAGGCCATAGATACAAAGGCGCTTTTCATACGGTCTATTTCGGCCTCCCGGGTGAAATCGCGGAACACGGCCACGGTGCCGATCATCTCTTCCGGGGCAACGCAAACAGGAGCGGCGCTCATCGAGAGTGTCTTGCCGTCCCGCTCGAACTTGACGCTGGGGTAACGTGTTTCTGTGTTCCTCAACAGGGCGGCGACCGCCGCCTGGTCGTCGGCGTCGATTCCAGCGCCCATCAACGTTTCGACGTCGTAGCCTATGATCTCATCCGCGTGCCGTTCCAGGAGACCGGTGATGGCGGGGTTAGCGACGATGGCCTTGCCGTCGTTGTCAAAGACGATGACTCCATCGGCGATGCCTGCAAGAATGGCTTGATTTCTGCTCAAGGCCTCGGCCAGTTCACGGGTCCGCTGCTCCACACGTTGATCTAGTTCCCTGTTGATGGTACGCAAATCCTCCAAGGCGTGCTCCAGGCTACGGGCCGAGAGCCAGGATACCAGAGCGATGGCAAAAAAAACGACCATTGCAAATACATTAGGTACGATCTGCACGCTTAGTCCAATAGCGGCGATCAACAGGCTGACCAGGCCGGCTGCGGCAAAACTGGCGTGGGGACGCAACAAGACGCTTGCCATAAGGACTGGGATTGCAAACGCAAACAGAGTGCGACCATCCGCTACCTCTTGCGGCTCATCGCTGAAGGCAAGAACAGTGGTCAAGAGGAGCAAGAAGAGCGAACTGGCAAGCCGGCTCGACCCGTAACGGTTGATCGCAAAAATGATTATGATACCGCATAACTGAGCGAGACAGCCCAGGTAAAGCAGAGTGGACTCTGGCTCTACAAGTCCGCCAGAGATGTTCATAATGGTCGTCGCCAATAGCATCAGAAGCGTAAGCGCCGCTATGCCCAGAAGCAGAATGTTGAGCAACTGCGCGCGTCGTTGATCGTTGGGATCTATCGAAGGGACGTTCAGAAGTTGCCTGATCAGTTTCATCACATTCGTCATATTCATCTCATCACTCCTGCGCCACCAACATCAGGGCGCTCAAGATTGCCGAACGCACCGCCAGCACCGGGCAATACAGGCATTTGCCGATACAGATCGGTGGATAGGGTGGCTCTATGTAGTCTGCCAGCCACACAGCACCTCGCTTCATCACATCGCCTGGCACTTGTACTCCATGGCGTCTCCAGATGGCCAAAGCCTGCAGGCAATAGGCCGTCTCCTCGGCGGTGGGCATATAATAACCCCACGAGCCGTTCGTATTCTGTGTTTCCAGAATCCAGTGGATTGCGCCATCAACCAGGTCATCGTCGTAGCCCGCGCAGACGATGACGGCGTGACAAGTAGGATAATACGGCGATGCGTGCCACTTGCCAAACCAAAACTGCCCCGGAGTCCGCGTACGTTGGAGGAATCGCAAGACCTTTTGAACTGACGGGTGTCGTACTTCAAGCCCTGTCTGCCGCAGTGCACCTAGCGCGTGGATGTTGGTGCTGATGGAAGGATTGGTCTCCAGCGCATAACAGCGAAAGTGATCGTCCTCCTCGTAATACAACACCCCCTCCAGGTCCACCGGGCGGCCGAAGTGCGCCAGGACCTCATATGTCAGGCTCGTGTCATCCCCATCTAAGAGCGTGAGACCTGCGCAAGCG
>JAUVPY010000325.1 GCA_030598425.1 Anaerolineae bacterium | reverse complement strand
ACGACCAGCCGTCTCCGCCAGGTGGTTTCCTGGCGGACGAGGTAGAGTAGGAAGAAAGGCAGCACCATCAGCGTAACGAATTTGGTGAGGATGGACAGCGTGAGAGCCGGGATCACCAACCAACGCCGGTTGCTGACGGCGAAATAGACGGCCAGCAATAAGAAGAAGACCATCAAAATGTCGTTGTGAGCGTTGCCTACCGTCTCCAGAAGTGCCAGGGGGTTCCAGGCGAAGGCGGCCATCCCGGCCAGCGCCCATTCAGGCTTCATTCGACGCAGGATGAGGCCGACGAGGAGCGCACAACCCAAGTGGGCCAGCGTGGCGATCATCTTGATGGCGAAGAGATGGGACAGGAAATCGCCGCCTACCAGGTGAAACGCCAGCAAGGACGGTCCCTCCCACACCGGGCCATAGGGGGAAGGGGCATCGGCCCATTCGGCGGCCAGCCCTACCCAGGGATCGCCAGCCAGGTTCTGTGCCGCGGTGGCCAAGGGGTTGAGACCATACAAGGCCCAGCCCCGCGTGTGCACGGCGTAGATGAGCAGATCGATGGCCGTGGTGGGGTACGCCAGCGCCAGGGTCGCGCCGAATAGAAGTGTCCCGCCTATGACAATGCCCAATGCCCAGCGTCTTGTGGAGGCATCCTCCGAAAGTGTACGTAGCGCCTTGAGCGCGATAAGATAAGCGATGAAGAGGGCGACGATTGCCAGCGTGTAGCTGACCGCCCCGCCGACTGAGTGCCCGGTCAACTTGGCGTAATCCACCGGGGGTATAGTGTCGTAAAAGCGGGCGAGCGGGAAAGGTCGGACAAAGACCAGCCAGTAGATGAGCTCGCTGACCAGCCCAACGCCGACCAGCGTGAGTAGTGCATCATTCGTCCTGAATCGGCTCAAAGCCGTGCTCCTCACTCCTGCCCCTCAGCGCGAGGGTACATGAACTTGCCGTGGGGGTGTACCCGGTCGCGAGCGTCCTCAGAGCTGAGCCCAGTCCGAGCGAAATTCGCGCGCGCCTGGTTTAAGCTTACGCCGTTGGCGCCTATGGCTTCGTCGGGGACGGCTTCTTGGACCGGGTCGCTTTTCCAGCCGCAAACCAGGCACACGTCCCAATTGCCAAGAATGGGCAGCGACCGGTAGCCGCACACCGGGCAGGAGAGCAAAGGCGTCATCACCCCAGTGACGTCCACCGACCTATCCATTGTGCCGTACAAAACCGCGCCCAGATAGGCATTGGTCACGCCGCGCAGGCGGCGCTTCATCTGGTGCAGCAAGACCGGCTGGTAGCGTGGGTCGGCAGGGATGATGGAAGGCGGCACGTCGTGGCGATCGTGCTGGGCCACCAGTGCCGGGTCAAGCTGGGGACGCAGGTCATCCGGGATGAAGTCGTTGAAGAAGGCGCGGATGGCCTCGACGGCTTGCTCCGGCGTCAGTTGGCTCAGCATATGTTCGGCGATGAGTTGTGCAGCTTGGCTACGGTGCATATGGCTCTCCTGGGGTCAGGTCTGTTACAACTCCGCTACCCGTCGCCAGACGTGTTTCGCCAGTTCGGTGGCTCTGGCGGCGATGGCTTCTTCGTCCAGGGTGAGCAACTCGCGGTCCTTCATGAGCAGCTTACCGCCAACGATCGTGTGCGTCACCTGGCTGCCGTCTATCCCAAAGATGATGTGCCAGGGGAAATTCCCCTCGGTGAGCGGGGTGTAGGGAAAGTAGTCGAGCAGAATGATATCGGCGAAGGCGCCAGGCTCCAATACGCCGACCGGCTGTGGCCAGAATACGCCCGCCAGCTTGGTGTTGTTGGCGAAGGCGACTTGGGCCACCGTGTCACCGGGCATGGCACGCGGGTCACGCTGGTTAATCTTATGTAGCAGGTAGGTCACGTGCATCTCGGTGAACATGTTATTGGAGAAACCGTCGTTGCCCAGGGCGACGTTGATGCCTCGCTTTAGCATGCCAGTCACGTCCGCCACGCCGACGGCGTTGTTCATGTTGCTGCGCGGTTGGTGGGTGACGTGCGTATCAGTGGCGCGTAGCGCATCCATCTCGTAGGCATCAACGTGAACGCAGTGGACGGCGATGGTCTTGGGACCGAGGACACCTCGCTTCTCCAGCCGCTCCAGGACGCGCATCCCATATTTCTTAAGGCTGTCGGCCTGATCGGCTTTGTCTTCGGCTACGTGCGTGTGAAAGCCCACGTCCAGGCCTTGAACCTCCTGGAGACAGCGCTCGAGCGTAGCGTCTGAGACAGTGAAAGCGGCGTGCAAACCGAAGGAGGCAGCCAGACGAGGATGTGGGTGGGTCTGCAACTGGTGGATAAAGCGAACATTCTCGGCGATGCCGGCTTCGGCTCCTTCGTCCCCGTTGCGGTCGGTGACCTCGTAGCAGAGAGAGGCGCGCACGCCCGCCTGATCTACCGCTTCGGCGATGGCGTCCAACGAGCCATCAATCGCGTTCGGGCTGGCGTGATGGTCTATGAGGGTTGTCGTGCCGTGGCGGATGGCGTCTGCCAGGGCGACCAACGCGCTGTACTCACAGTCTTCCAGGGTGAGGGCACGGTCGATCTTCCACCATAGCCTCTCCAAGATTTGGACGAAATCCTCGGGTGGCTTCCCCGGGATGGCCATGCCTCGGGCAAACGCGCCGTAAAAATGGGTATGCCCACAGATAAGGCCAGGCATTACGATCTTGCCCGTCGCGTCCAGGGTATCCTCGTGGCGGTGTTCGGCGGTTAGCTCGGCGGTGGATCCAACCTCGATGATAGTATCCTCTTCAAGATAGACCGCGCCGCCGTGGATGACTCGTGGATTTTTGCCCAGGGTGAGAACTGTGCCATTGGTGATGAGCATAGCTACCCTCCTTTGTCCTCCATTGTATCGCCCTCCACGCGGTGTGTCAAGAGGCTTGTACGTGCGAGTCCGCCCCAGGTCTCAAGACAAGGCCCCAGGGATTTCCGAAAATGCTTGGGGCCTTGTACCCTGTTTGAGCGAGGGGTTTGACAGTGCGCTGGCCTGTACCTACAATGGGCAAATCGCGACGGGGACGTTGCTTCGAGGATAGAAGCTGAGAACAGCCCGTCCTGCAAAAAGGTGAAGGCATTCTTCTCATGATAGCTGCGTACCTTGCCGCTATTAGTGCGGCAATTCTGTGGGGAGCCAGTTTCCTGTTGACCAAGATTGTCCTTACCCAACTGGGGCCGATGTCGACGGCTGCCTTGCGATGGGCTGTGGCGGCTCTGGTCCTAATCATCATCAGTACTGCCACGACTCGTGGCCGAGAGGTTTTGCGCCGCGCCTTGCGCGACGATGCATGGAGCTTCGTGGGGCTGGGCCTGGTAGGGGTGAGCCTATTCTACGCGCTGCAAAACCTGGCTCTGGTTTACACCACCAGCATAGACGTGGGATTGATCATGAACGGTGTTCCTGTCCTGGCAGCCGTGCTAGGTATCTGGCTCTTAGGGGAGCAGTTGCCTCGGCGCGCGGTGGGAGGGATAGTCATCGCCCTGGTTGGAGTGACGTTTATCACGCTGGGCGGGCTGACTGGAGCCGCCGTGACCGCGCGCGCCAGAGTATTGGGGGACTTGCTGGCCGTGATGGCTACATTGCTTGGCGCACTGTACATTGTGCGTGGCAAGCGAGCGGTGGGCACCTACGATCCGCTGACTGTAACTGCCCTGGCTGCGGTATTTGGCGCGTTGATTCTGATGCCGGTCGCCGCCTGGGAAGGACTCACCCTGCGCCTGTCCGCTGGCGTGTGGGTGGCGTTGCTGGGATTGGCACTGGGTAGTGGTGCAGCCGCCAACTGGCTGTGGTGGTATGCCGCCTCCCGTATGCCTGTGTCACGGGCAGGTGTTTTCCTCTACATTACGCCTGTCGTATCCATCGTGCTCGGAGTTGCATTGCTGGGCGAACCGCTGACCGCCGCTACTGTTGCTGGCGCCGGATTCGTTCTCGGCGGCGTGATGCTCGTTCAAGCATAGCAAGATGAGCATAAGTAAGGTTTTGAGCTTAGGAGATATTTCCTCTGGTCAAATCCATACATAACTGATATAATGTGCTTGTAGACATTGGGGAAAGTGCGAAGCCCAAGTTAACAATGGATCAGCGAGACGAGTAGCGGGAACCCAGGCGAGCTAAAAGGGTAGGTTCAACTTAATTTTGTCTTCCACGCTGATTGTATAATGGGTACGTGATGGATCAAACGGCACTGCCAGGACGTGCCTCAGGGTGGCGCGATTCCTTAAGTAGACTGACGTCCAGCATCGGAACTAAGATCGTTCTGCCATACCTGTTGCTGACTTTGTTCGTTGCGGGCGTCGGCGCCTACGTGCTTACCAACTT
>JAUVPY010000210.1 GCA_030598425.1 Anaerolineae bacterium | reverse complement strand
GCACGGGTTTGCCATATAGCGATGAAAAGAAGCGGTCCAGGCCATAGGTTTTGTGTCCTGATTTGGTAACCACGCTCTCATCGCCAGCAATCAGGAGGGTATCCTCCGGGTCAAGCAGATGATGCCGAATGAAAAACCATTGCACCTTGCTCCAAGCGATCACCGTGTTGAAGAAGCGTTGGACCGTCCGATAGCTACCTCCTTGGTCCGTCCAGCGAGATATGCCTAACATCGTCACTCGCCCCGTCATCGCCAGCATCGCCGGTACGATGCACGTCAGTTGGCGCCAGGTCGTCTTACTCAGACATTGGTCTAAACATTGCAGTACAGCTATTATATCTGCCATGAGCGATCGTGTCCTTTCGTGATTCCTTCTTTGGTGAGTTAGAAATCACATGGTACACGATCGCTCTCCCTACACTAATTTTGGCGAAGGTATTGCCACGCTTAACTTGATATTGAAGTCCTTAACAAGTATAATATCGCTTATGAGAACAAAACGGGTGGGAGACATCTATTTTGGCCCGGTGGAGCGCTTCGGGTGCTTCCTGCTGATGTTAGTCAGCGTGTGCGGGGCGGCCCTGTTTGCATTGTGGGCGACTTTCGTTTATCGGCCTCCTATGCAACTGGCCTATGCAGAGGAGCCGGTATTAGGTTTGGCGACGCCCCGTAGTGACTTGGTCGACTCACCGCAGGTCGCTCCCACACCTGAACCGTTTCCTTCGCCGACGCCCGTCCCCACTCCCATCCCTACCTATACGCCCAGCCCTTCACCGACCTTAGCCCCCACGCCTACCTCCACCAGCGCGCCTGTGCCCCAGCCCACACCCCTGCCACCCGTCGGCTCGCTTCCAGAACAAGCCTTTCTGGTCTCTATGAATCACGAATATCAGAAGCTGAACAACTGTGGCCCGGTTTCCCTGGCAGCCGCCGCCAGCTTCTTCGGGTCCGATATCACCCAGTTCGACGCGGCCGACGTGGTCAAAGGGAGCCCTGAGGATAGAAATGTTTCTCCGCCGGAGATGGTGGACTACCTGCGCTCGCTGGGTCTGGGAGCCGTCTACCGCGTCAACGGGAACGAGGTGTTGATGAGGCAACTGCTGGCCAACGATGTGCCCGTCATCGTCCATCAGTGGTTGGTTCGCCCTCACGATGGGGTGTTGGTGGGACATTATCGCGTGCTGCGCGGCTACGACGCGGCGCACAATCAGCTCATCGCCAACGATCCCTATGTCGGACCGCAACTTACCATGTCTTACGCCCAATTTGACGAGTGGTGGCGACCGTTCAATCGCGGCTACATCCCCGTCTACCGACCTGAACAAGAAGCCCTGGTGGCGGGGATCCTGGGTGAGGATTGGGATGAAGAGACGAACCATCGCCGCGCCCTGGCCCAGGCCCAGGCGGAGACACAGACCCTTGCCGACGGCTACGCCTTTTTTAACCTGGCGGACGAGCATCTGTTCTTAGGTGAGCTGGAGGCAGCGGTGGCAGCCTACGATAAGGCCTTCACCTTCGAGTTCCCGGATCACTTTCTTTGGTACCAGTTTGGTCCGTTAGAAGCCTACAACCAGGTGGGGCAATACCAGCGCGTGCTGGAAATAACTGCTCAAGTCATCGCGAATGCCGGTGAGGTGGAAGAAGCACGTCTTCAGCGTGGAATTGCCTATCTGGGTCTGGGGGACTTCGCCGCTGCTCGGGCTGAGATGGAAAAAGCCCTGGCTGCCAATTCCCATTTTGAACGGGCTATGGCTGCACTTGAATTCTTGGAGTGACAAAACCTTGAGACGTATATGGCAACTGTCTCTGGCAATTGGACTGGGAATGGCCGGATGGGTTCTCCTGTGGTTTGGGGCCTCCAGGCCAACGGCAGTGACCGCTCAAGGAAACATCACTTGGCCCGAAATCTCCTTGAGCTTATACGTCAGCGGATTGAACCAAGCGGTACACATCACCCACGCCGGGGACGGCACCGGCCGGCTGTTTATTGTGGAGCGGAGCGGGCTGATCCGAATTGCCAAGGGTGGGATGCTGCTCGGCACACCCTTCCTGGATATCGCCGGCCGAGTGGGAGACGAGGATAGTGAGCAGGGACTCTTGAGTGTTGCCTTCCCACCTGACTATGCCAGCCAGGGCGTCTTTTATGTGTATTACACCGACAACTCTGGCGATACCGTGGTGGCCCGCTATCAGGTCACTTCTGACCCCGACGTAGCCGATCCAGCCAGCGAAGAGATTATCCTGACAATTGAACAGCCCTACGGAAACCACAACGGGGGGCAACTGGCTTTTGGCCCCAACGAGGGTTATCTGTACATCGGAACCGGGGATGGAGGTTCAGCCGGAGACCCTCAAAACAACGCCCAGAACCCTGGCTCGCTTCTGGGCAAGCTACTGCGGATTGACGTTGAGCCTACCCAGACCATCTCCGCTGATCATACCGTCTATCTACCAATCGTCTTCACAGGCAACGGGCCAACTGACGTTCATGGCTCCTACAGAATTCCCTCGGACAATCCGTATACACAAACTTCCGGGTATCGAGGGGAGATTTGGGCGTTGGGTTTGCGCAATCCCTGGCGTTTCTCCTTTGACCGGATGACGGGGGACCTTTACGCCGGCGACGTAGGCCAGCGCTCTTACGAAGAGGTCGACTATCAGTCCGCTTCCAGCACCGGCGGCGAAAACTATGGCTGGCGTATCATGGAGGGCTTCCATTGCTATGATGCAGGATCGTGTGATATGACTGGCCTGGTGTTGCCGGTGGTTGAATACGACCACTCGCAGGGATGCAGTGTCACCGGGGGGATGGTCTACCGTGGGGGGGATTACGCCGGTATGCAGGGCGTCTACTTCTACGCTGATTATTGCAGCGGGCGAATCTGGGGGCTGAAGCACGACGGCGCTACCTGGCAAAGCACTCTGCTGCTTAATACCAGCCATCGCGTCGCCAGCTTTGGAGAAGATGAGGCCGGCAATCTGTACTTGAGCGACTACTTCAACGGCGACATTTATAAGATCGAAGAACAGCCATAGATGTGAAACTTCTCGCCTCATCGCACGTATTGTATAGTAAACCACACGATTCCGTGCGTGCCGCGCACGAGCCGTGGTCTCATTATCATCTGGTGCAAACAGACACACTTAGCGAGGAGACATATGAGCTGTCTTGGCAACATTATCTGGTTGATATTTGGTGGTTTGGTGGTCGGGCTGGGTTATATAATCGGCGGTCTATTGCTGTGCCTGACGATCATCGGCATTCCCTTTGGCGTCCAATCGATCAAATTAGGCATCGCCACCTTCGCTCCCTTTGGCAAAGAGGTGGTAGAAGGCGAACACGCCAATAACGCCTTACGGGTGATCTTCAACATCATCTGGTTGATACTCTTCGGCTGGGCAATTGTCGTGGCCCATCTGGTGTCAGCCGTAGTGCTGGCCATTACCATTATCGGCATCCCCTTTGCGCTGCAGCACATCAAGCTGATCCCCCTGGCACTTTTCCCCTTTGGACGGGACCTTCGCTAGATATCACTCGTGCTCCATCACGGCAGTTCTGACGTGTCCAATTAAGCTCTACGGAGGCTCGAAACCGCGCGTCGGGAATGCTGCGATGGAGCGTCCCCTTTGGCTTACTTCCTAATCAAAAGCATAACACTCCAGCCTCCAGCGGTTGGCCTAAGTGATCCTCTTTGACACACCCGCCGTGCCGGGCTACAATATCATCAATTGATCAAAGAGTTGGTTAAACGAGAGGGGAAAGGTGATGGCCCAGGTGATGAAAGCGACCGAAGTCCGCGTGCACTTCGGTGAGGTTATGCGGCGTGTAAGCAGGGGAGGCGCTCCAATTATCGTTGAGCGGGCAGGCCAGCCTCAGGTCGCCATTATCTCCCTAACCGACTATGATCGTCTAGAACAGCTCCAGGCGGGAAGTAATGTCCGGGCTGCCCTCGAACGGGCACGAGCAGCCCGGCGGCGTATCCAAAAGGAGCAAGCCGGACAACCTCTACCCGATCCTATCGAAGTCCTGCGTCAGGTAAGGGAGGAGCGAGTTGAACAGTTGTCCTCTCTGGACCGCTGACCGGCGTCTGGTTAATGACGTAAGGTCCGTATTCCCAGGCGTTCACTGGTTGGGTGAGGTGCAGGCTTGACCACCAAAGCAGTAATGACGATATACATCTCGGCCGCCTCAGACCTGATGTCTGAGCGAGAGGCATTGGCGCGCATGATCGCCGCGCTGCCAGTAACACTGGGCTGGCGCATCGTGCAGACGCCGATCGCGGATGTAGAGCCCCTAGATCTGGAAGCCCTGGGCTCCGCCGACTTATACTTCCTGGTGATGGGCTCCGACATCCGTGCTCCGGTCGGGCTGGAGTGGCTTATGGCACGCCGCGTCCGCGGTTCTGCCGCGGCTTATCTCAAACGCGGCGTCCCGCGCACACCTGCCGCTCAGGTCTTTATCAACGACAGAAGCATGGTTTGGCAGACCTTTGGCGACGTCGCTGATCTCAGCAGCCAGGTCCAAGGGGTGCTGACCGAACACCTGGTACGTCACGCCATCCAGTATGCCTTGACGCCCGACGAGATAGCGGCATTGGAAGCACTGCCTGCCTCGGATACAGCGACGGATCGGGCCGGCCGGGGTGAGGAGGCGGGTCACAGCGCCGTCATCCTATCGCGTGAACGCTTTGAGCCCAGTGGGGGAGTTGTTGTAGACGAGTAAGGAGGCACAAATGAGCTCAGCATCCACCGAGGGCAACGTCGTTTCTTTCTACAAGGGAACCGACAACCCACCAACTCACGGCAAGATGTTTAAGACGTTAGGCATAGACCCCACGGGCGGGCGCGACTACAGTAGCTCGGCCGTGGTCTGGGGCGAACGGGATGGCCGAGACCACGAATGGCGTCATCCGGTGGTGCGGGCCAAGGCCCGGGCCGACGCAATCACGGTCTTCATCCGGCTTGAGAACACCGAGCGTGATGTGGGTAGGACGGAGTTGAACATTATCCACCTGGACCAATTCACGCTTGAGTCTTGAACCGATCCCCGTTTCCACACTCAGGCGGGCAACCTATAAATCCACTAACCCTATTGACAAATCTGCTCTAATTTGCTACAATATTAACACGGGTCAGTAACACGAGTTACTCAGCTATGGGCCTATCTGTAACACACACTTGTGTTTCTTTATTCCCTTCTCCTACCCTCTTTAACTCCATAGGCCCCTTTGGCATCGTTTCAGATAACCATAGACGAAGTCTTCGCTACAGGCAATGGGAGCCAGGCAGTGACCAAAAGACGAGTGACCAGCCGCGCGAGCTGACGGAGTCTCGGTCATCGGGCTGCCGGCCGGCCTGCAGCCACGCGCCGCGGTCGGCTACGGATTCACGGTCGCCGCGGAGATGGCTGCCGCCTGCCGAGCCGGTGAGTCGTTGCGGGGCGAGATCCAAGCCGCAGCCGACTACATCGAGTCAGCTCGGGATGGCCTGGTTAGCCGGGCCGCGGAGATCGCCGACGCCCTGGCCGATACCACGCCCCTGCTCTACGGCGCCGGCCTCACGACGCCGATCGCCTATCGCTGGAAGACACAGATGAACGAGTGCTCCAAGCTGCACGCGTTTGCCAACCTCCTGCCCGAGCTCGACCACAACGAG
>JAUVPY010000059.1 GCA_030598425.1 Anaerolineae bacterium | reverse complement strand
TCTTCAAAGAAAAAATCGGGCTGGTATTCAAGCAATGGAGTAACGTCTTTCACACCCCATAACGCCACCCCCAGCAGTGTTCCAGCTTTGCGCCCCGCCTCCATGTCGAAACGGGTGTCCCCGATCATGACGGCCTGATCAGGCGGACAGCCCAGCGTTTCCAATGCGAGACGCACCGGTGCCGGATGCGGCTTCGTGAAAGACGCATCGTCGGCGGATACCCACACGTCGATCAAAGCGTCGATCCCGATGTGCCGCCGAGTGGCCTCGAGTTCAGGCTTATTTTGCCCGGTGACCACCCCTAATCCCAACCCGGACCGAGACAAGCTCTGTAGTATCCCCAGGACTCCAGGGAAGAGACGGCTTTCAACCAGAAACTCCCCTTGATAATCCAGCCAGACGGCCAGCATTTCTTCCACCCGGTCCGGCGCGAGTTGCTCAAGGACTTCACGGCTTGGTACACCTATGTACTCAACTATCTCCCCCTCGTCCATTTCCAGTCCTATGTCGTCGCAGAACAGGCGACGCATGGTGAGGATCTCCTGGCGCTCACTGTCATACAAGGTTCCGTCCAAGTCGAATAGGACAGCCCGTAAGGGGGTGTGATTGGGACCTTTCAGCATCATTCACCCATCAATACTGGCCGATCTCCTCAGCCAGCGGCGCCAGCAACTCCAGCTTCCAGGGCTCCACTTTGGGAGGCACAGAACAAGCCGTGCTTAGAATATAACCACTCCCCGGCATCCCCACCCGAATCCGCTCGCTGGCATGTTCGATCACTTCTTGCTCGGTTTGAAAGGCTAATACCTCCACGCCATTCATGTTACCTTTGAGAAACACCTTGTCCCCAATAAGCGATTTCGCTTCCTCCAGGGTTGTGTTGCCCAGCGGGGGCGGGTCAAGGGTGTCAATACCCATCGTACCTGTCTCTAACATCGCCTCCAGCCGATCGCCGAGATGGCCGCAGGTGTGGGTGTACACGGTGCCACCGGCCGCCTTTATTGCTTCAGCCACCTTTCGCTCATAGGGCACCACAAACTCCCGATACATCTTGGGTGAAACAAAACCACCTCCGGCAAAAGCTGAGGAGATCAGAACCGCATCGGCATCGTGTTTGGTCTGCGCCACCCCCCAGGTGATTGAGGCCTGGGCCAAACGTCCCAACAGCGCGTGGGCTTTTCCACTGTCTTTGATCAAGCCCATCAGAGCCTCTTCGTAGCCAAACAATTCGAGATAGTGGGTGAACGGTGAAAAGACCTCGCCGTGTATCGAAACCTCCTCTCCGACCATGCCCTTCACCAGGTCGAATGTGTGGAAGAAGTAGTCGGGTATTTCGGTCATTGGTCCCCGATCCGGTTTGTTAGTCACCCACGGCACGTGATAGGTGTTCCAAACATATCCAGCCAGATCATCAATGGAGTCAAGATGTTCGGGATCAAGCGTATCGAAATCGGCCCTTCGCGCCCTGGAGCCGTCGGCGTGGTAGTGCTGCGCGTTATCGTCCCAGGGTATCAATGTGACGTCACCATTAACCCAGGTCAGTTCCTCACCCTCGTCCGTCTCCCTGATGGATTTTGCCTCATCCAATAAGCCCTGGGGGCGTCCAGGGATATTGATGAGGATACCATCAAAACGGTAACGCCGTTGCAGCTCCACCAATGCCTCAGCAAATGCCTCGCTGGTAAACCAGATCTCGTGGGGCGCGAACCGGGTATTCAAGAAGTAATGTCCCAGCGCGAGCTGGCACATCACCGGAACCCGGTCCGGTTCTTCGTGCCGCATAGCTGAAGCTATCCGCTGCTTTCCGTTCATTCTGGCTCCTTCGATCTTGCACTCATATCACTTGGGTGTGTTTCACCTCAGTTGAGGCAGGAAGGTGCAACGCACTTCAAAGCAAGTGCGTTGCACCTGGTTCAACTCATTTGAAACGCACCCATATCACTTCCAGCCACCCAGGCGTCACGCACCCTCACGCCAAGCATTTGACGATTCGATTCTGAACCTCGTGCGCAAAGCGGTCGATATATGCGTGAACATAGCCTTCGATATCTTTGGACGGATCTTCAATGAGGGGCGTGAGATCCATGGCGTAGATCAACCCGGTCGCCACGTCGGTGCCGTGAGAGGCAAAATAGGTCGCATTTGCCCGGCGCCGCCCCATAGTGGCCAGGTCGTACCGCTTGCCACCGCAGATTTGAGAGTCGAACACACCCAAGAGCGCCGCCTGGAGGTTCTCGTGAGCTGAACAATCGAAAGCGACCTTGTCTTCGTCCAGCATCCAGTCAAGATCACGCCAGACTTCGCATCCGTACAGGCGTTGTGGGCGCTCTTCCTCAGCGAGGTCACGGATCGCTTCTATGACCCTGAGCGTGAGCGCTACGTGGGTATCGTGCTTGTCGGCGAGATTGTGGGTGTACACCACGCTAGGTTGAGCCATCTTTAGCAGGGTGGCGATGTCCTCTACCAAGTCCTTATTGGAAGCATGTTTCACAACCGAACTAGGATAATCGAGCAGGGCCTGCGCCGCGTACTCACCGATCACCGCCGCCTTCTTCTGCTCTTTGGCGCGCGCCCCACGCATGTCCTCATTGGTGTAATCCCTGTACAGATCATCCCGGGGCGAGCCGCTGCCGTTGGTAACCACTACGCCGGTGAACCACTTTTCCTCCTGCTGGAAACAAGCGAGGATGCCATCAACCCCCATGATCTCCAAGTCATCTTGGTGCGCGCCGACCGCCATATGGGTGGTGCGAGCCAGGGCTTCTTCGACAGGCACGCCATCAGGAACAAACAATTGAGCGCTATCGAGTCTAAACATTGTTTAATCCTTTTCCTGGTCAATTGCAGGCAGGCTGGCAGCCGCGATGGATTGACCGACACGCCGGCTCTTTTCGTCTGGGAGCTGGATGTTTACCCGGTCGGCGATCTCCCCGAACTCGGAGGTGAGCACCTGTCCAGCGCCCTCCAGGATAAGCGTCCCACCCGTGCCAGAGGTACAACGCCCCAGGATGAGAACGTGTTTCAGCTCGTCGTAGAATTCAGCATAGTGAGCGATGGCGTAGCCCATATAGTACCCTATGCTCTTCCAGATTTTTGTAGCACCGTCGTGCCCAGCTTCGAGTCTCTCCTGAACGAATCTGAGCTTCTCGGCATCCGTAATGCCTTCTGGGATCTCTATCCCGGCTTTTGGGGCAAGCCGGAACACGCATTGCTGTGAGAAGTAACGTGCACCACACCCCCTATCTCCAGACCACTCCTCTATGGGAGCCGTGGAGCTATAATCAACGGGCGCGAAGGCAAGTTCGTTGAGCCAACCGGTGATATTGCCCGTACCTGTGACGTAACCACCAGCCTCACTCGACCCCAGCGCGATGCCCAGGACACCGTTATCCTCCAATGACATCGAACCCGCGAGGGCGGTTACCTCTCCATCGTTTACAATCTCCAACGGCACTCCCAGTTCTTCACGGATGCGCAGGAACATGTTTCTGGCCTCGCCAAACCGGTCCTTTGGCACACCACGGAACAGCGAGGCGATCATTACGCGATTGTTCACGTAGACCCCTGCCGAGCTGCCGCCAATCGCATCCACGCGAGGCATTTTAGTGGCTGCCTCCTCCAAGAGAGCCATAATGTGATCATAGTGGTAACCCGGGTCACTTTGTTTACGCGGTTCCCACACAACCTCTTTGCTAAAGATCGCCTCGCCATCAACGACCGCCGAGACCTTAACATCCGACGCCCCCAGGTCAAAGCCGATGCGGCACCCATCCAAGTGACGCCCCAATGCCTGCTCCCTCTCACGCCGGGCAGGCACTTGCTCAGGGGTGCAGGGTATGACCATGAATGTCTTCTCGTAAACGTCCTCTCCCATGAAGTGATAATCAAAGGCGCGCGGGCCATTCGGAGAGTAGCACTCCTTGATGTAGTCTCCAATGCGCTGGGGGCCGCCCACGTAAGCCTTCCAGCCACCGCGCTGCCAGAGGAGGAATTTGACCAATCGCTCGGCATACTTGAGGTTGGCATCAGATCGGGGGTGATCGTCGCGGAAGACCTTCGTCTCGAAACGCGACACAGACCCATCCGCCCGCTCGAGGCCGAGCACCAAGGGTACGCCCCCTCCTAAACCCTCCAAATCTCTTTGGAATTCACGATTGGCTAACACCGCGGGACGAAATCCCTCGTCCAACGGCGGAGTGAACCTGGGCTCCACTAGTCTCAAAGCAGCGTTCACGATGTTGCCCCTATTTCAACGCCTCCCGGGTCTACGCGGATGCCTACACTCCCTCACCATCAAACCGGACCGCGCGGGTATCCTGCTCGACGCCGGTGGGTACGGTGAGCGATGAATACAACTCCGGGCGCCGAGTTACGATCCATCGCCGGCCGGTACTGACATCGAGCAGATTGGCGTCCAAGTCAGCCACCACCATATCGTCACCAGCCTTCCACGTTTCGACCAGGATACGTCCATATGGGTCGATGATCGTAGCGTTGCCTGTGCGTATTTCGTCGTCGTCAACCCCTACCCCATTGCTAAAGGCCAAGAACACGCCATTGTCGTGGGCGCGGGTCGGCAGCCAGCGCATCAGCCAGCCTCTGCCTTTGGGGCCACGCAGTTCTTCTTCGATTGCCTCCGGGTTATTGTGACGCTCTTCCCATAGCCTACGATCAACCAGGCCCATGGTGTGCGGATCTGGCGATTTGCAGCCGCCGGTTTGGTGGGGTGCCAGCAGAATTTCAGCCCCTCCCAAAGCGGTGATGCGCACGTTCTCGCCGATGTTGTTGTCGTAGCAGGTGAGTACACCTACCCGACAGCCGTGAGGGGTATCGAACACCGTGTATTCGGAGCCAGAAGATATGTACTCGCTCACAAAGGCGTGGAGCTTTCGATGGCGCCGGGGTTCACCATTGGGCATAGCCACCACGTAGGTGTTGTAGAGACGCCGGTCCTCCCCGAGTTCGACCAAGCCCGCGCCGATGGTCATCTCGTGTTCTTTAGCCAGGTCAACGAGCACTTGCGACGATGGTCCATCAAATACCGGTTCGGCAAGTGTCATCAACTCAGCACGGCTGAGGTGCCTGAGGAACCAATAGCCCGTAATGCAGCACTCAGGAAATATGATGATCTCCACACTATCCTGGGCAGCCCGCTCGACAAAGCCTCGAATCTTGTCGAGATTGGCCCGCTTGTCTCCCGGCGCGTGCTCGAATTGAACGGCGGCGATTCTTACGTTTTTTCTCATTTAGTATTGGCCCTTAAAATAGGATGACCTGATCCGTCTCCAGTGCCTCGCGGGCAGCCAAGGCTGTTTTCACGGCCAACCGACCTTGTTCGGGTGTGCACCGCTCGGGAAGTCGCTTCTCACGAACACATTCCACGAAATACGCCGCCTCAGCCTCGAAGGCATCACCGCCAGGGGCGGGCAGAGGGCGAGGCTCTACCCCTGATTGGTAGACCATCAAGCCAGTGCCAGAAGCAGTGCCCGTCTCTACGCCGGTACCACCGGCACGGAAGATGAATTCCACAGTTCCCTTCTCGCACAGCACCCGCAGCGTCATTGTAAAGGGATAGCCGTCAGGCATCATCACGCTGCCCTCGGCGAGGCAACCCACCTCGCCATAATCGACGAGGGTCAGTACGTGATCCCACCCGCCGGGAGCCCCTCGCTGTCCGCGAGCGTATACCGATTTAGGTGTACCAAAGAGCCAGTTGAGGGCATCCAAGTCATGTATCTGCAGATCGTGGACAGCGCCACCGGTCCATTCAGGGTTGGTGAACCAATCTCCCCAGGTTGGTCTGCCGGAGAGGCGGGAGGCGGTGGCAGCCAGCGGTTTGCCCAGCTCGCCGCTCTTCACAAAATCGACCAGGGCCACGTATTCCGGCCAAAAGCGCAGAACGTGGGCCAACATGAGGATTTGATCGCTCTGATCAGCGGCGGCAATCATAGCGTCGCATTCTTCCACCGATAAGCCCATCGGTTTTTCCAAAAGAACTGATTTGCCGGCGTTCAGGGCCGCGACGGTATATTCTTTATGCACGTGGGTAGGCAGGGTTACGCTGACGATATCGACTTGGGGATCAGTGGCCAGCGCCATAGCGTCGGTGAATGGTTCAGCGCCTACTTCCTCGGCGAGTGCAGCGGCCTTATCAGCAGACCGCGAAGAAACCCCCAACACTTGAACGTCCGACAGTTTGGCAAAGGCCCGGGCGTGGGTGCCCCCCATGAAGCCTGCGCCAAGCACTCCCACTCGGAGCATACTATGCTCTCCTTTCCACAACTACAGACCTTAAGGGTTTTGAAATCCCTAATCGTTTTTGATGTTCAAAATCGGTAACCACTTGGTATGTCATTTCGACCGTAGGGAGAAATCCCTAAATACGGTGTCTTGCAAGCAACGTTCTGAGGGATTTCTCATTCCGCTGCGCTCCATTCGAAATGACATTACCGATCTTGGTTGTCAAAATCCATTAGTACAGGCCTCGGCCTGTTTAAGACACGAGATGTGCAGCTTAAGCTTCTTAATCGCGTCGTTCGCGCAAGCGAGCCGATTTGCCACTGCGCTCGCGTAGGAAGTAGAGCTTGGCGCGGCGCACGTGTGCCTTTCGCAGAACTTCGATCTTTTCAACTCGCGGTGAATGAAGCAGGAACGTACGCTCAACACCTATGCCGTGCGAGGCGACGCGGCGGACGGTGAAGGTCCGATTGATGCCACCACCTCGAATTCGGATTATCACGCCTTGCACAACCTGCACACGTTCACGGTTTCCTTCCACGATGCGAACGTGAACCTTTACCGTGTCGCCAGGCGAAATCTCGGGGGCATCTTCTTTGAGGTTCTCAATAGACTGGATGAGTTCAACTGCGTTTGCCATTTTATCCCCACCCTTCCTAAACGGGTCAAGAGTCGTATGTTTAAGACCTGCCAGGTCTCTTGGTTCAAGTCACAAAGTGTGATTATAGCACCAGGCGTGACGCAAAGCAAATTCTGTCCCCATCCGCGCAATCTGACTTCTCAGACTGTCTCCTAAGGATCGTGAATCAAACAATTTCCCTGTTTCATGGCTTACATGTAGCCTTAGAAATGTGGAAGTTATTTAATCCTTAGTCCTAATCTTCCTCAGCATCCAACTGAGCCAGGAACTCGCGATCAGCTTGGCTGAGGTCGGCGTGGGCCAGCAAGTCCGGCCGGCGCTCGTAGGTGCGACGCAATGCCTCGCGCCGCCGCCAGCGGTCTACCTCGGCATGGTGCCCGGAGAGTAAGACTTCCGGGACTGGATAACCCCGGTAGAGGGCCGGGCGCGTGTAATGTGGATACTCCAGCAGCCCACTGGCGTGGGAATCGTCCGCCGCCGCACCGGGGTCGCCCAGCACGCCGGGTATCAAACGAATGATGGCGTCCACCACAACCATAGCGGGGACCTCGCCGCCAGTGAGCACATAGTCGCCGATAGATATTTCGTCGGTGGCCAGGTATTGGCGCACTCGCTCGTCAACCCCCTCATAGCGTCCGCAGATGAGCAACAAGCGTTCGTGAGCCGTTAGTTCGCGGGCCATCGCCTGGGTGAAGGGGCGGCCTTGAGGCGTGAGCAGAATGAGGGGCGGGACGTCGGGACGGCCGGCTGGGTCGAACCCCAGAACCCGTTCAACCGCGTTCCAGATCGGTTCAGGCTTCATCACCATGCCACCCCCGCCGCCGTAGGGTGTGTCGTCGGTCATATGATGCTTGCCAGTGGCATAGTCACGGATGTTATGCACAGTCAGTGTCGCTCGACCCGCCTCGCACGCGCGTCGGATGATACTGGCATCGAAGGGACTGCTGAACATCTCGGGGAAAAGGGTAAAAATGTCGAACCGCACCACACCACCAGCCATTGCACAAATTGCCACTTAACAAGGTATTGTAGCACGAAGTGAATAACCGGACAAAAATCGGAGTGAAAGGTCCGATTTTTGCGCCTAACCCTCTTTCATGATATAATTTGTACCATTGGATACGGGGCCCGGGCGGAATCACATCTGCCCATCGCCCGACATAGAGCGAGGAGGACATTGTGGCTCTCAGCACGGACCAGAAAAAGGAGATTATTCAGACCTATCACGTTCATCCTAGTGACACCGGTTCGCCTGAAGTGCAGATTGCGCTGTTGACGACACGCATTAACCAGCTTGTCGAGCATCTCAAATCGCACAAGCACGACGAGCATTCCAGGCGAGGTCTGCTCAAGCTTGTTGGGCAACGCCGACGGCACTTGGCATATCTCAGTCGCGAGGACTCCGCTCGCTACAAAGAAATCCTTGAGCGGTTGGGGTTGAGAAAGTAGCCAGGTTAAGCAGCAGCAGGATGTAACATCAGTTTGGAGCAAACGAGTAGATGCGAAATACGCTATCTACTCGTTTGAATTGTATAAACACATAACAGGGGGCAACCAGAGGCGCAGGAATTGGGGCGTGTGCCCTAGTCAGACCCGAGACTATGACCCACGCCCCAGTCCCTGACCTCTGGGGCCTCACTTTAAGCCCAGGAGGCAAATTTAACATGTCAAATTCTATTCACCCTCATCGATTCGTGACGCAGGTCGCGGGTCGAGACGTCATATTTGAGACTGGCAAACTAGCCGGTCAGGCAGATGGTGCCGTCGTCGTTAGTACCGGCGACACGATGCTGTTGGCGACTGCCACTGCCTCTCAGCAACTTCGAGAGGGGATTGATTTCTTCCCCCTCACCGTGGACTACGAAGAGCGGCTGTATGCCGCCGGACGCATCCCCGGAAGTTTCTTCCGCCGTGAAGGGCGGCCCAGCGAGGAAGCGATTCTCCTCTGCCGCCTGACTGACCGTCCACTACGTCCCCTTTTTCCTAAGGGATTCCGCAACGATATTCACATCGTTCTCACCGCGCTTTCTTCCGACGGCGAACACCAGATGGACATTCTGGCTATCAATGCTGCCTCCGCAGCGTTGATGATCTCCGGCATTCCCTTCGACGGGCCAGTGGGCGCCATTCGGGTTGGTCTTATTGACGATCAACTCGTCATCAACCCCACAGCCAGCGAGATGGAAGGTAGCGCGCTGGATTTGCGCGTGGCCGGGACCGAAGACGCTATCCTGATGGTCGAAGCTGGTGCCAATGAAGTAACAGAAGCCAGGATGCTCGAGGCGCTGCGGGTGGCCCACGAGGCTATGCAGGACTTCATCCGCGTGCAGCGCGAGATGGTTGCTCAGGTCGGCAAACCGTCCAAGGAATATGAGCTGGCTGGGGTACCCGAAGAGACGCGAGCTGCCGCTTCGAGCTGGTTGCAAAGCCGCATTCTCCCAATGTTGGAAGAAGCCAGTCAGACCAAGGAAGGGCTTGATACGGCGCTCAACGCTCTGCGTGATGAGCTCGTCGAAAGCTTCGCAGAGGACGAAAGTGTCGATTC
>JAUVPY010000251.1 GCA_030598425.1 Anaerolineae bacterium | reverse complement strand
CAAGTCGAGAGGAGAGAAGGAATCTCTCCCCCCTCTGACCTGGCGTTGAGAACGCAGCCTCTGACTTATCTGGGGCTTGAAGCCTCAGGTTTACTGACCCAGCGCCTCGTTCAGCCTGTCCTTTGGAACATCGGGCTGCCAGCGCAAGTTGCCCCACGACTGACCATTTGGGATGCTTGAGCCAGGGGGATTCGGTCCGCTTCCTGGTGGTTCAACGCGCACTGGACGCGATCACGGGAATTCATGCCTCAGCCTCTCACGTGATATCTGATCGTCCGGCGACAAGCAACCCCCTCTGCGCCAATGGGGAGCGTGTTCAATCCACTACCGACGCGAGTACGGTGTCCTCAGGTATCTTGCTGCTGCCCTCGTCGTCGGCCAGGTGGCAGGCAACCAGGTGTCCAGGATGTATCTCCCGGAAATCCGGCACCACCACGATACACTTTTCTGTCGTCAACGGGCAGCGGGGATGGAACACGCAGCCTGAGGGCGGGTTGGCCGGGCTGGGTGGCTCTCCCTTTAGAATAAACCGCCGCCGTCTCCGTTCGAGCCTGGGGTTGGGCATCGGCACCGCCGAGTTAAGCGATTGCGTATAGGGGTGCAGGGGGTAGTCGAACAGAGTGTTCCGGTCGGTTAGTTCCATGATCCTGCCCAGGTACATGACCGCTATCCGGTGCGAGATGTGCTTCACCATGCTCAGGTCGTGGGCGATGAAGAGATACGTCAGGCCCAATTGTTCCTGCAGGTCTTGCATCAGGTTCACCACCTGGGCCTGGATAGACACGTCCAGCGCCGAGATAGGCTCGTCGCAGACGATAAAGTCAGGGTTCAGCGCGAGCGCCCGCGCGATGCCGATGCGCTGCCTCTGGCCGCCGGAGAACTCGTGCGGGAAGCGGCGCACGTAGGCCGGGTCCATGCCCACTATTTCCAGCAGTTCCGCCACCCGCTCTTTCAACTCCGTGCTGCCCTTCTTCATCACGCCATGGATGATCAGGGGTTCGCCGACGATTTTTCCAACCGAGTGACGCGGGTTGAGCGTGGCGTAGGGGTCCTGGAAAATCATCTGCATCCTTGGGCGCAACATCCGTAACTCCTCGGCGCCCACCTGCGTCAAGTCATCATCCTCAAAAAACACCTGCCCCGACGTAGGCTTGTGCAATTGCAGGATGGCCCGCCCGGCGGTGGATTTGCCGCAGCCGCTCTCGCCCACCAGCCCCAGCGTTTCGCCCCGTTTGATCTCGAACGAAATGCCATCCACCGCCTTCACCGCGCCTACCTGGCGGCCCAGCAGACCCCCGGTGATCGGAAAGTGCTTTTTGAGATTCTGTACCCGCAGCAGCACATCATTCTCAGCCATCTCGCGGTCCCCCTTTCTCCATGTCGTAGAAACAAGCCGCCTGGTGCCGTACGCCCACCGCTATCAAGGGTGGGATTTCCTCCCAACAGCGATCAAAGGCATAGTCACAGCGCCACGCAAAGGGGCAGTTTTTCAGCGGTATCAGCAGGTCCGGCGGGGTGCCCCTGATGCTCACCAGTCGCTTGGATTCGGTTGATTCCAGGCTGGGCAAAGCGCCGAGCAGGCCGAGGGTGTAGGGATGCTGGGGGCGTTCGTACAGGTCGTCCACCAGCGCGATTTCGGCCGGCCGCCCGCCGTACATGACCAGCACCCGCTCGGCTACCCCCGCCACGACGCCCAGGTCGTGGGTGATCCAGATCACCGCCACGCCGAGCATCTCCCGCAACCGCCTGAACAGGTCCACAATCTGCGCCTGGACGGTCACGTCCAGGGCGGTGGTTGGCTCATCGGCGATGACGATCTCGGGCGTGCAGGCGATGGCGATGGCGATCATTACTCGCTGGCGCATGCCGCCGGAGAATTCGAATGGGTAGTTCTTGTAGCGCAGTTTCGGGTCGGGGATACCCACCTGGGCCAGCAACTTGAGCGTACGTTCTTTGGCCTGCTCTTTGCTCATATCCAGGTGTCTGGTCAGAGTCTCGGAGATTTGCTCTCCAATGGTCAAAATCGGGTTCAGCGAGGACATCGGGTCCTGGAAAACGAACCCGATCTGGCCCCCGCGCACGTCGCGCAGTTCCTCTGGTGACATCTGAAGCAGATCGCGCCGGCCTTATCTGCTGTTAAATAACGCCTAGCATTCCTCCACCTTGCCCGGAGCCGACGGGATCAGGCCCAGGAGTGACATCATGGTCACGCTCTTGCCGCTGCCGCTTTCGCCCACGATGGCCAGCGTCTCACCTTCCTCCAGGTCGAAGGAGACGCCGTTCACGGCATTGACGACGCCGTCCAGCGTGTAGAATTTGGTGACGAGGTTCTTAACTTCCAAAACGATTGGCATTTTTTACTCCTCCTCACTTCCTCGAACGTCGCAGGCGCGGGTCAAGCACGTCGCGCAGCCAGTCGCCCAACAGGTTCATACCCAGCGAGGTGAACATGATGGCCAGGCCGGGGAAGGTAGCGATCCAGGGGGAACTGGTCAGGTACTTGCGGCCATTGGCCAGCATGTTGCCCCAACTGGGCACGGTGGGCGGCACGCTCAACCCCAGGAAGCCCAGGCCAGCCTCGTAGAAGATCATGCGCGACATTTCAAAAGTCGCCAGGGTGATGAGTGGGCCCATGAGGTTGGGCATGATGTGGTCGAAGAGGATGCGTCCCCAACGAGCTCCAACGCTGATGGCCGATTCGACGTAGCCCGATTCGCGGATGCGCAGCACCTCGCCGCGCGTGACGCGGGCGAAAATGGGCGAGTCGGTGATGCCGAAGATCAGGATGACGTTTATCAGACTCCGGCCCAGGATGGAGGCGATAAACACCACGAACAGAAGGTACGGCAGCGACAGCACCAGGTTGATAAAGCCCATAATGACAGCGTCCACCCGTCCCCCGGCGTAGCCGGCGATGGCCCCGATGACCACGCCCAGGGTGCCTGCAATCAGCACGCCGAAAAAGCCGACGGTCAGCGAGACCCGCGTCCCATAGAGGATGCGGCTGAGGGTATCCCGGCCCAGGTTGTCGGTGCCGAGAGGGTGGTCCCAACCACCTTCAGCGCTCCAGGCTGGGGGCATTTTGTTGTCGCGTAAGTTCTGTTCGAGCGGGTCGTACGGCGAAAACTGGGGAGCAAACACCGCCGCCACCACAACTACCAGAAACAGAATCAGCCCGATGATGCCGCTGCGGTCGCGCCACAGGAACCGCCCCGCGTAAGCCAGGCGATCCTTGAAAGTGCGCTCAACGTCTAACAAACTATCTGCGGCTTGGGTTCTTTCTTCACTTGCCATAGCGAATCCTCGGGTCTATAATTGCATAAGCCACATCGGTCAGCAGGTTGAGCAGCAACACGACCAGGCTGACGAAAAAGGCGACCGCCTGCACCAGCGGGAAATCCCGCCAGCCGACAGACTGCTCAACCAACTGACCCATGCCGGGCCAGGAGAAGATGGTCTCAATGTAGATGGACCCGCCCAGCATGTAGCCGAACTGGACGCCAATCACGCTCACCAGGGGGATGGCGACGTTCCTGAGCACGTGCTTGACGTAGATGGTTCTGGGCTCCAACCCCTTGCTGTGGGCGGTGCGGATAAAGTCCTCGCCTCGGATCTCCAACACGGTCGAGCGCGTCAACCGCACGATCTGGCCCATAGTGGGCAGGCCAAGCACGAAGGCCGGCATAACTACCGATTTCCACTCGTCACGGCCAAAGGAGGGGAACCACCCAAGCCTCACGGCGAAGATGAGAATCAGAATCAACGCCAGCCAGAAATTGGGGATGCTCTGACCCAAAAGGGCCAGGCCACGCCCCAGGTTATCCATAGCGCTGCCCGGGTTAAAGCCCCCAATCAGGCCCAGCGGGATGCCCACTACCGCTGCCATGAGCAGCGCTGTGCCGGCCAGTTGCACCGTGGCCGGCACCCGTTCCATCACCATCTGCATAGCCGGTGACTTGAAGTGTAACGAATTGCCAAAGTCGCCCACAACCGCTCCGGAGAGGAACCGACCGAACTGGGTTAGGATAGGATCGTTGAAGCCCATTTTTTCTCGGAAGGCTTCGACCGCTTCAGGGGAGGCTTCGCGTGATATCATCAACGACGCCGGGTCTCCGGTGACGCGCACCATGAAGAACACCAGCAGCAGAACCCCAAACAGAAGCAGGATTGACTGACCTAGTTTGGATAGGAAATAGCGTTGCATAGCACCTCCTTTAGCGTGAAACGTGATGCGTGAAATACCACGAGGCCGTTTCACATTTCATGTTTTACTTGTGGGAGGGCGCCTGGGGCGCCCTCCCACCGGTGTTCGGCTGAGCCTTCGGCTGTGCTCAGGGCAAGCTCCTTCGGCGGAGTTTACAGTGAGCGAAGCCGAACTGCTGTTCAGGACGGGCTCACGCCAAAGCCAAGCTTAGTCTACTGAGCCTACTCTCCTACGACGAACGTGCCGTCCCAGAGGAAGTAGCCCTCATACGAGCGCGGCTTGTACTCCTGCACCCGGATATTGACCGCCTCGAAGGCAATCGGTTCGTAGAGGTAAATGAAGGGTGGGTTTTCCTTCATGTATACCTGCAGTTCCTCGTACAACGCCTTTCTCTCATCACGGTCAAAAGTTGCCCTGATCTCGTTCAACAAGCGGATTATCTCTTCATCCTCCCAAGAGGAGAAGCTGGCGTCCCAGCCCATCAAAGCGCCTGTCAGTCGCCGGAAAGCCTCACCTCCCGTTGCAGACCAACTGTCGCCAAAGAGCGGCGGCAGTTCCTTCGTGGCCTCCAGGTCCCAGTAGTGACCAGATTCCCTGATTTCTATGTTGACGTCAATGACCACCTCGCCCAGGTAGCCCACGGTGGCCTCACACACTTCCTCAAAGTGGGTGTAGGCGCCGGCCGGGCAGGCCATGTCCATCGCAAAGCCATCGGGGTAGCCGGCCTCTGCCAACAGTTCGAGAGCCTTGTCCGGGTCGTAGCCAAAAGGCTCGGCATTGTCATAGCCCAGTTCGTACGTCGCGACATAGCCGATGGCCGGCTTGGCGAAGCCGTCGAACAGGGCATCTAT
>JAUVPY010000149.1 GCA_030598425.1 Anaerolineae bacterium | reverse complement strand
AGTATAGACTGGCCCGTCTTGATCACTAGTTGTAGCGTCTGCTCGTCCCACCAACGCTCTGGCGTCGGGCCACTATGCTGGCTTAGGACCAATTCGCCCAGACTGCCTTGCGAAATATAGTAGGATGGGCATCCGTCATCGCCGGCAGCCCAGGCCAGAACACCAGCTTCAGCATTGGTGGCCTTGAGAGTAGAAGAAAGTGCCAACCTTGCCCCTGCGTCGAAATCGGTGACAGAACTCATCTGATCAGCAACGGCCTGCAGCGTGGCAACCTCTCTGACACGACGTGTGAATTTTTCTTGAAGGTCAGTATACCGACGCGCGTTCTCCACTGCCGTGGCCACTAAATCGGCAAGCGCCGTCAGTCGGCGCAGGTGAGTCTGGGTGAATTGTGCTTCTGATATCTGATTGTCCACACCCAGGACGCCGATCACGCGTCCATTGACCTTTAGGGGCACATTGAGCAACGACTTGACCAGATATCCAGTTTTGACTTTAAGGTTCCGGGCCCCATCCCCGCTCAGAAGCATCGGCCTGCCGGCGCCTACGACCGTTACCGCAATGGGGTCCTCAATACGCAGGCTGAAGCCCTGGGCCTGGTTTTCACCTAAGTTCTGGGCGGCTCTCAGTCGCAGCTCACCGGTTTCCTCGTCCACCAGCAGCAGATAGCCTTCTTCCGCACCGGTGACAAACACGGCCGCTTCAGTGGCGCGGTTGAGTACTAAATCCAGATCTAACAGCGAATTGACCGAGCGCCCGATTCCCAGCAACAGGTCGAATTCCCTGACGCGGTCCTCCAACTCATAATCAAAGATAGATGCATCTTCTTTTGACCCTGTGGATCCGTCGTCTTCTGGGGACTTCTGTCCCAGAACACGACAGACTGCCTGTGACGCTTCCTCGGGGGTAAATGGATAGGGCAGGTAGTCTCGGACGCCCAGGCGGAGCATCTCGACAGATATGTGAACTGAGGCACTCTTTACTACCAAAATCGAGGGAAACTGGCGACCGGCCTGCGACAAGCGATGCAACAAACTAACGGAGGAATCTACGGGCAAATGCAACAGTAACAGATTGGGGGACTCATCGACTGCTGCCTTCACGCCCTCGTCCTGCCCCACAGCCAGAAGCGGCTTGAAGCCAAGAGGCGACAGCACTTCGTCCGCCAGGTTTTTCAGTAACCCAGCATCCGAACCAACGACAAGAATCTTCTCTCCGGCCACACTTGCCTCTTTGGAAAGGGTTTCAACGTTAAAGGGTCAGGAGTCAGCGATGTGGGGGACCCAGCCAGGGCTCCCTAGACCTGAGTCCTGCTTGTGTGCAAGTCTAACAATAGTCTATCATAAAGCCGTGTGAATATACTTAGAAAAACGTTAGAGTTGAATGTGTTAAGCCGTTCAGATTCAAAAAGCAGCAGACCTTCGGTAGCTGCAATGGAATCTACATACCGAAGGTCTGCTGCTTAGGTTTGAAGACAACGGCAAACGCTCTACCGTACGCCCGGGTGGGGTCCCCTATCCAAACCGATATCCAACGCCCCACTCATTGTGAATGAGGCTCGGCTTTGATGGGTCCTTTTCGACCTTGCGGCGCAGGTAACTGATGTACAAGCGCAGGTAATCTACCTCACCCACATATTCCGGCCCCCAAACCTCGGTCAACAGGTACTCGTGGGGAAGCACACGTCCCTTATGCCGGGAAAGCACCGACAGCAAACGAAACTCGGTCGGGCTCAAGTCCACCCGCTTGCTGTCGACCGTGACTTCGTGCTTGTCGAAGTCGATTACCAAATCGTCATAGGTGAGGATCGGCTCGCGGCCGTTGCCGCCATTGACGCCCGAACGCGAAACACGCCGCAGCAAGGCACGGATGCGGGCAGACAGTTCCTCGGCGGTCACCGGCTTAACAATGTAGTCGTCGGCTCCCAGATTCAGCCCCTCGACCACGTCCTCCTCTGAGCCGAGGGCTGTCAGCATGATGATAGGGACATCAGACATCTCACGGAAGCGACGACACGTCTGCCAACCATCCATATCAGGTAGCATGACATCCAGGATGACGATATCTGGCTTAACCGCATAGGCTTTCTGCAAGCCAGAGATGGCATTGTGCGCCACCTCTACCTGGTAACCTTTCTTCGTTAACATGAAGCGGACCGTCTCACACAACGAAACGTCGTCATCAATTAGTAACAATGTGGCACTCATATTGGTCTCCTCCTTGGCTCCTCTTGAGGCGATACGGGGATTTGCTTGAAAAAAGGACGCTGGCTGATAAATCTGCCTCTATTGTATCATATGAAAGTTTGAATTTGGTTTGAATTAATATGAATTTTAATGTGACTCGTGGCTCTACAGCGCCAAAGGTTCCATTTTTTCGGTATTCTGGCTGCCAAGGGTATAATATTCGCCAAACCTGCCGCACAGGGAGCCTGTGATCTTGACCAAAGCGCTGAGTGTCGCAACACTCACCGAGACGATTGTGGCCCATATTGACGCGGATCCAGCCTCGCTTCGTTTCACACCGATCCGCACCGGTAGACATAACACGTCCTATTGGGTAGACGGCAATCTAGGTCGCTTTGTGCTGCGCATTGCCCCACCGGACGATGCCGGGTTCCTTTTTTACGAGCGGCACATGATGCGCCAGGAGCCCGAGCTACACACCCTCATCCGGGCCGAGACCGCGATTCCAGTAGCCGAGATGGTTGGCTACGACTTCAGTCGGACCATACTCGACCGCGACTACCTGGTGATGACAGCCCTACGCGGCACGCCCCTCAGCGATGCTTCCGGTCTCACTTATGACCGATTTCAGCGAGCCTTGGGACAAGTAGGCGAATACCTGCGTCAACTGCACAACCTCACCGCTACTGCGTGCCTGGGAAGTGAGGCCTGTGGCTATCTGGGTGCGCACCACCCAATGGAACCACAACCGACCTGGACCGAGGCCTTTTACGTGATGTGGAATAAGCTACTGGACGACGTGGTTGCTTGTGGTAGCTACACCAACGACGAGGCCCAGGCCATGCGTAACCTGCTCGACCTTTACCGCGAACACTTCGACGGGCCAGTCACCCCTTGTCTGCTCCACATGGATGTTTGGAGCCAGAACATCCTGGTTGACGAGGCAGGGACGGTCACTGGGTTAGTGGACTTCGACCGAGCATTGTGGGGCGACGTGGAGATCGAATTCGCCGTGCTGGATTATTGCGGCATCAGCGAACCGGCCTTTTGGGAAGCATACGGCGTCCCGCGAGACGAATCGCCATCAGCGATGATCCGCCGCCAGTTCTACCTGTTATACGAGGTGCAGAAATATATGCCCATACGTATTTGGCGGCGGAACAACCCTGCCTCCGCCGCTCGCTACAAGCAACAGAGCTTTGCCCTGGCAGCACAACTGCTTCCAAGTCCGTAGCCAAGACTCAGTTTAGCTTGACTCAGAGAACACAATTGGAAGTCGTACAATACCCAGTGAAGTTGGTCTGGATTCCCTTGGGCACTGCCACACTTGCCCTGCGGCAGTGCCAGGGGGGGCAAGTGTGGCAATCCAGACCGAGCAAGGTTCTATGATGTTTAAGTACTTCCTCTATTAGCTGGTCAACTCGAGAGGGGCTTAACCGGAGTTCCTGCCCATCCTGTTCAACACTGCTTTGGCCCGGGCAAGCAACTCTTGGGGATCCACCGGTTTTGACACGTAATCGTCAGCGCCAGCGTCGAAGCCATCCACCTTATCATCAACCTGGTTCTTAGCACTCAACATGATGATCGGTAAGTGAGCCGTAGCCGGCTGGGCGCGCAGCCGCTCACATACCTCCAGGCCACTTACATCGGGCATCATCACGTCGAGAATTACCAGGTCGGGTTTCACTTCGTTCACTTTAGACAGAGCCGCAGGCCCATTCGCCGCCAGATGAGCCTCATAGCCTGCCCGGTCGAAGATATACTCGATCAAACGCAAAGCGTCCGGGTCATCGTCAACGATCAACACACGTGGTTTCGTCGGCACTGCCGCTACCCTGTTCCAGCCTTCGGCTCACTGGCACCTTACCCATTAGATGAGTCCTCAACCGCACATCAGGAAAGATACCATGAATCACTTGCGTTGCCAAGCAGACTTGATATTTTCAGGAAGAGATATCTCTCTAACACAACTCTAATATTCATCTAGTACTAATCTAACACGCCTCGTCTATCATACAGTGGTAGCCGTGATGAAAGAATGGGTAAGCACACCATGCAACAGATTACCAGAAGTCGGCTGAAATGTACCAACTGCCAGATTAGGTTCGACTGGCTACCGATGCTAATGGACGGGCAACCTTACTGCTGCGCTGGCTGCACTGAAGGGGGGCCGTGCTCGTGTGATTACGGCCGGCTCCCAGAGACGGGAGAAAGGTACGCCATCGTGTTGCACCATTCAGAAATCGTCACATATTTTCGTGCTTAAAGACAGACAATCGGGAGGATTAACGGAATGTCTAAGATCATAGGAATTGACCTGGGTACGACGAACAGCGTGGTAGCTGTTATGGAGAGTGGTGACCCGACTGTGATAGCCACCGCCGAAGGTAGTCGGCTTTGCCCCTCTGTGGTAGCGTTCACCAAGAGCGGCGAGCGGCTGGTGGGCCAGACGGCCAAGCGGCAGGCTGTCGTCAACCCCGACAATACACTTTACTCGATGAAGCGACTCATCGGTCGCCGCTATGAGGAAACCGAAATCGAACGCGATATGCTCTCATACGAGATCGTCGAGGGCCCCAGCGGCGATGCACGCATCAAAGTGCCCATCAATGATAATACGTACACGCCGCAGGAAATCAGCTCGATGGTGCTGGCGAAGCTCAAGGCGGACGCGGAGGCCTATCTGGGTGAGCCGGTCACGCAAGCCGTAATCACCGTGCCTGCCTATTTCAATGACAGCCAGCGCCAGGCGACAAAGGATGCCGGAAAGATCGCGGGCCTGGAAGTGTTGCGCATCATAAACGAGCCGACAGCGGCTGCTCTGGCTTACGGGCTGGACAAGAAAGAAAACGAGACCATCCTGGTATGGGACCTGGGCGGTGGTACCTTCGACGTGAGCGTGCTCGAAGTGGGTGAAGGCGTGATCGAGGTGAAATCTACCAACGGTGACACCCACCTGGGGGGCGACGACTGGGACCAGCGCATTGTGGACTGGATCGTCGATGAGTTCCGCAAAGAGCAGGGAATTGACCTCAGTCAGGACCGGCAGGTCCTGCAGCGGCTGAGAGAAGCCGCCGAAAAGGCCAAGATCGAGCTGAGCACCATGCTGGAGTCGGAGATCAATCTGCCGTTCGTCACTGCCGACGCCAGCGGGCCCAAACATCTGCAGATGAAGCTCACCCGCAGCAAGTTTGAGCAGCTGACCGACGAGTTGGTTGAGCGTTGCCGAAGGCCATTTGAGAGCGCGCTGGCAGATGCCAAGTTGAACACATCGGGAATCAACGAGGTGGTTCTGGTGGGTGGCTCCACGCGTATGCCCATGATTCAGGAGCTGGTTCGAGAGCTCACCGGTGGCAAAGAGCCCCATAAGGGCGTCAATCCGGACGAAGTGGTGGCCACTGGTGCAACCATCCAGGCCGGCGTGCTGGGCGGCGAAGTGAAAGACGTGCTGCTTCTGGACGTAACGCCGTTGTCGCTGGGTGTTGAGACACTGGGCGGCGTAATGACCATGCTTATTCCGCGCAACAGCACCATCCCCACTCGCAAGGGCGAGATCTTCAGCACCGCCGAAGACAGCCAGACAGCCGTGGACGTTAAGGTCTTTCAGGGCGAACGTTCGATGGCTGCCGACAATATGTTACTCGGCCAGTTCCGGCTGGACGGCATTCCCCCGGCACCACGCGGTTTGCCCCAAATCGAAGTGAGCTTCGACATCGATGCCAACGGAATCCTGAATGTGGGTGCTGTGGATAAGGCAACGGGACGCGAACAGAAGATCACCATCACGGCCAGCACTAACCTGGACCAGTCAGATATCGACCGAATGATGCGCGAAGCCGAGCAACACAAGGCCGAAGACACGCGCCGCAAAGAAGTCGTAGACGCACGCAATCAAGCAGACAACCTAGCCCACCAAGTAGAAAAAACCCTGCGCGATCTGGGTGACAAGGTGGATGGTACGACGCGGGGCGAGCTGGAAGCCAAGATCAATGACGTACGCGAAGCCATCAAGAGCGACGACGTGACCCGTATGCAACGCACGATGGAAGCTCTCCAGCAGGCAAGCATGAAGCTAGGTGAAACCATGTACGAGCAGCCCGGAGCCGCAACTGGTGCCGCACCGGGAAACAACGGAAACGGAACGACCGCCACTGGCGAAGAAGACGTCGTCGAAGGCGAGTTCAGCGAAGCATAAACTGAATCGGATGATCGGGAGGCTGGAAGGTTCGGAAGGTTGGGGAACTGAAACCAATCTTCCGAGCTTTCAACCTTCCTTTTTTGAGAACAAGGGAGCTTTCGTCCGCAAAGTGCGTTCCGGCTCTCCGGCTCAGCGAGCTGGCCTGCGAAAGGGAGACGTGATCACCGAAATCGGCAACCAGTCCATCCTCGACGCAGCGACTTTGGTGGATCTTTCAAAACGCACAACGCCTGGTCAAAAAGTACGCGGGCAATTTGTGCGTGGTGGCCGGATGCAAGAAACGGCTGTCGCTTTTTGACACCTAGACAAGGAGCGGGTTGCCTCTACATAGGGGTTTT
>JAUVPY010000401.1 GCA_030598425.1 Anaerolineae bacterium | reverse complement strand
TTGGGCGAGTCGAGGGGCTGCCCTAGCTGAGCCGCATCGTCAGGGTCGTTGGAAGCAAGTAGCTTCCCTTCCTCGTCCAATAGCCATACGTCGGAGTGGTGGTAAGCGCTGAAACGTGTCACGAAGATCTGGGCCTGAGAGGTGTCCTGCCAAATTCCGGGCTGGTCGGCGGCCATATCGGCGGTCAGTTCGGCCTGCTGCCTCATTTCAGTCGAGAGGTTGGCCAACAAGACCTGTGTTTCCAGGATGTAGATCAGGACGACCCCAACCAAGGGGACAATGATCAGCAGAGGCAAAACATGGCTTAGGATGAGTTGGCCACGGAGGGTACGCATCAGGAGATTTCTACAGATTCTAACTTATAGCCGACCCCGCGCACCGTGATAATGCGCTGGGGTTTTTGGGGGTTGGCTTCGATTTTTTCCCTCAACCAGCGTATGTGGACGTAGACGGCTTGTGTCTCTCCTTCGTATTCTGCCCCCCAGACCTGGGCCAGCAGATCGTCGACAGAAACCACTTGTCCGGCACGTAAGGCCAGGGCGCACAGCAAGTCAAACTCACGCGGCGCCAGGTCCAAGCCTTCGCCCGCCAGGCTGACCACGTGCGCCGCTGGTTCGATCACCAGATCACCCACCTCCAAACGATCCGGCATTGCCTTCGATGGGGTCGAGCGCTCGTAGCGTCGCAGGACAGCTTTGATGCGGGCCAGCAGCACATTCAGATCAAAGGGCTTGGTGATATAATCATCGGCCCCCAGCTCCAGCCCCAACGCCTGATCCAGTTCGCGGCGACGGGCAGTTACGAAGATGATCGGTGTGTCTGCTCGCTGCTGAAAGTTGCGCAGCGCATCCAGGCCGTCCATGCCCGGCAGTCCGATGTCGAGCAAAATCAGGTCGGGGGTTTCGAGCCGTGCCATGGCCAGGCCATCTTCGGCGTTGGCTGCGGCACTGACTTGGTAGCCAGCTTGCTCCAAATTAAAAGCCAGGCTACGTCGCATAAGCGCGTCGTCGTCTACCAATAGAATGTGTTTGGCCACTGGCGTTTTCTCGTCGTAGGGTGATGTTGGGGACTATTTTACTACAGAAACTTGCTTTTGTGAAGTGGCAGTGGGTAGCCCCCAGGGGTTTTTGGAAACTCCCGGGGTCCACCCAAAAACTAAGGCTTGTCTATCTCGAGTTTGCCACCGTCTCGACGGCATCGGCGGGCGCCCAGCCTTGCAGCTCGCCACCTGCCACTGCCAGACGTACCCAGTTCTCTCGTGTCTCCACCAAGCTGACCTCGGCGCCACTGTGCAATGCAAACTCAGTGACGTACTGCGACCCAGGGCCGCTGGTGATGGAGACCTCTTGGGCCACAACCACAGCCTCAGATCTTGCCTTTTCTATGTGCAGACGACTGGCCAACCCAACGAGGCCCACCGTCAGCAACAGCGAAGCGACAACCAAGGCGTAACCTAGACCTTCCCGTAGACCGCTGCCTCGCCTACTGCCCCCGAAGCCAATCACCAAGAAGGCAAACAACACCCACAGCCCCAGAGTGATTATGGCCTGCTCGTTGAGAGTCAGCCAACCACCCGTCAAGGCCGCCACGTTGGCAAAAAACCCGTTGTCGTTCGACAACCCTTCCAGTTGATCAACAGTCTGGGCCTGCGCCAGAGCCAGATTGGCCTGGACGTCAGGGTCGCGTGGTGCTAAAGCCTCGGCGCGGCGGTAGTTGAGAATGGCCCGACCGTAATCGCCCTGTTTGAAGTAGGCGTTTCCCAGATTGTAGAACAGGACGCTGTCGGCATACCCCTGATCGACCAACTGCTGATAAGCCTGTGCCGCCTGCGCGTACTGGCCGTTTTCGTACAGTTGGTTGGCGGTCAGCATCGTCTCCGTTGCTGTGACCGAAGGCTTGGCCAAAAGCAGCGTTTGATTGGCAAAAAACAGTCCCACGATTGTCAAACTAACGAGTGCGAACATCGTGATAATTCTCTTCATTGGAACGACTCCCTTCGTGATGCGTGAAACGTGATGCGTGAAACGTATTGCGTACTGCGTACTGCGTATTGCGTACTGCGTGTTGCGTTCCACGTTTCCTGGTAGGGGATCTCAGTGTCACGTATCACGCATCACGTTTTACGTTTTAGAGCTCCTTCTCCAGATCACCGATTAAAATGTCGATCTCTTTGAGCAGATTCGCGGCGTGAGCCGGATCGTTGGATTCTGGCGAGAAGCGGCCCAATTCGGCATCTGTTAAGCACACATCCACCCGCTCAATCAGCCCTGGTCGGAGCCCCTTTTCCGCTAGCAGCGTGGCCAGCGCCTGGCGGGTTAAGCCAGCCACCGGTTGGTCCAGCTTGTCGGCCAGATAGTCAGTCAGTACCTGGCCGGCCGCGCTGTAAACGTCACCCTTCTCCGACCGCACACGAGCCAAGGCTTTTTTGGCCTTCTTGCGGGCTTGTGAGCTCCGGGCCACGCCAGCGTTGTTCTGCCAGAAGCGCTGTCGTCGTTGCCAGACGAAATTCCCTACGATACCCAACAAGGGGATGCTCCAGGCCAGCCAGTAAAGCGGTGACTCGGTCACGGAGCGGTCGCCCATACTCAGTTTGGTTGGCACCGGTTTCACGTGCCGAATATCGGTGGCCAGTTGTTCAACGTTCTCCTTGTGCCCATCTGGCACGGATGCGTAGTTCTGCGCTTCCGCAGCAGCAGGGTCGCCCGGGGCGATCGAAATCGGAACCGCACCCGTGGTCATAGTTTGATATCCACCGGCGGCCGGGTCGAAATAGGTGTATTCCAGCACCGGGATGGTGTATTCGCCTTCGGCCTGGGGCACTAGCAGGCGTTCATACACGCGCTCCCCAACCACCTGGCCGTTCTGAAACTGCATGTTGGTGGTCGCCTGGCTCTCGAAGCTACGCCATTCAGGCATCTCCGGCCAAACTGGATCGGGCAGAGCGCTGAGATTGCCCCGCCCAGTAAGCGTGACGCGCCAGGTGATGGGCTCATTGACCCTGGTTTGGGTCGTGTCAACCGTACCACTTAGAGTGAATTGCCCCACTGCCCCGTTAAAGCTGGCGGGCGCGTCAGCCGGTAGGGGTTTGACATCCACGGCGACGGGCTGCGTCTGCAACTCCGCGCCGGAACTGAAGAACCCACCCGGGATGACCAGCCGGGCTGGCTCGATGGTGATCGGTCCCATCAGCGAGGGGAAGAGCACGGTGTGCAGCTCGGTCACGTTGTAAATCTGTCCCCCAGCTTGTACCTGGTACTGGCTCTGGTCCGTCTGATTCTCGGTCCAAAAGCCGGTAAAGGTCGGCGCCTCATATTGAGGTTGGCCAAACGCGTCAAACGCCTCATAAAAACGGAAGATGTAGTTCACCTGCTCGCCGATGAAAGGCGTGGGGTTGTCCACCTCCGCCTCCACAAAATACCTTTGGCCCCTGAATTCAGTCGACGTAGGCGCCGTAGCATTGGAGGGAGGCGCAGACGGCGGCGTCCCTGTGCCTTGGGTAACCTGGACCGTGATTGGCTCCGTGGTGAAAGTCTGACCGTTGAGCGTCACACCGATGGGGTCAATGACCAGATCGCCCGGGGCATAAGGCTGCAAGCGGTAGCTAAAGATCAACTGGGTGCTGGCGGCC
>JAUVPY010000282.1 GCA_030598425.1 Anaerolineae bacterium | reverse complement strand
CGGCGAAGACCTCGTAATCTGCATCAATCGGAGTCACGATCGAGACTGGGATCAACGACCAATCGGCGGGCAGAGGATGGTCTGAGTTGTTATTGGCCAACACAAAAGAAAACAGGCCCGAGCCGACGTGGCGCTCGATCACCTCAGCGTGATCACCCACGGTGAAGCCATCGGTCTCACCCGGCTGCGTCGCCACGTTACACACATAGACACAGAGCGCGTTGCTGGCGCGGATGGCCAGTGTGATGTCATCCACCAACAGGTTGGGCATCACACTGGTGAAAAGACTGCCAGGCCCCAACGCGATCAAATCGGCATCGAGAATGGCACGCAACGCTGGCGGATATGCAGGCGAACTGCTCGGCTCCAGGTAAACCCGCTCAATGGGCAGGCGCGCCTCAGGGATGGCACTTTCGCCCGCCACGCGCCGGATGGCCGCCGCATCATCTACCAGATCGGCGCACAGCGTTACATTCTCCAAAGTCGAAGGTAAAATCTGACCTCGTATGGCCAGCACACGTCCCGACTCCACCAGGGCTTTCTCAAAGCTTCCGGTCACGTTGACCATCGCCGTGATGAAGAGGTTGCCAAAACTGTGACCTTCCAACGCGTGGGCATTCCCCACCTCTCGGCTCACAGTCGGGAAGCGATACTGGAAAAGTTGTGTGGTCAACGCCTCGTCGTCGGCCAGAGCAGCGATGCAGTTGCGGAAGTCGCCGGGGGGAAGCACACCTAGCTCGCGTCGGAGCCGGCCGGAACTGCCGCCGTCATCCGCGACCGTAACGACTGCCGTAATGTGATCGGTGTAGGTCTTCAAGCCGCGAAGCAGGATGCTTAACCCGGTACCGCCTCCCACTGCGACGACCTTGGGGCCTCGCTGCCGGTGCCGATGGCGGTAGACAGTATCCACCACGCTCGTGCCGCCAGGTGGCACAAACGCAGCCAGCAATGAACGGTTGAGTTGATAGATGGACAGCGCTGATAATCCAAAGCCAATCAATACCAGAGCCAATACGCGTGTCCAACTAGGTAACGCCTGCATTGTTAAGGTGTGCCATCCGGGCGAGAGAGACAGCGCTGAGACGCTTACGTCATAGAACACCTGAGCAAAACCCAGCCCCAACGTGGCAATGCCTAATGACAATAAAAGCAGCCACCGTTTGACTCCCAAACCTGGGTAGAGCCATTTCGAGGCGGCTGTTACCTTGTGCCACATTACTCACGCTCGCCAATGTCGTCCAGATCAAGGCAACAATTATAGCCTATCTCGAGAGGTAAGTCAAAGGTCGGGAGCCGAAGAAAACTGCTTGCACGCCTTATCTGACTATGTTACAATGGTTGTTGGTCTGCTGTCAGTGTCGGCTTCAGGCGCATGGCGAGGGAGCTTTCTTCCTTGTCGTGCGCCTGTGTGTAATGGATGTAAATTGCGCCCTGCGTGATACATACTATCAATGCCAACCGAAACGGATATTCACCCACGTCTGCTTGATGCGCTAGCCAGCCTCAACCAGATCAGCGCTACCATCAACCGCATCGGCCCTGGGGACCAAGTAAGCGTGGAAACGACGCTGCGCTTGATTGCCCAGAGCGCGATCAAGGTAGTGCCTGGCGCCTCGGCGGTGATCTACACCTTCGACCAGACCCAGCGTGTGTTTGATCCCATCTCGCGCGTGTCGGCCGGCGAACGGGCCGATCCAGTCCCTGGCGACAAGCCCCGTCCCGATGGCATGGGAATGCGCGCTATCGGCCAGCGTCGCCGTGTCCTCTCCTACGAAGAGCGTGACCTGAGCGTACACCCCATAAAAGTTGACGCCGGCGCCCAGGTTGTGGCTTGCTTCCCACTGGTGGTAGCTGACCAGGCCGTGGGCGCACTCTACGTTTACCTTCATGAGGGTCGCCAGTTCAGTCGGCTCGAATTGCTGATGCTCGACAACTTCGTCAACCAAGCCGCCATGGCTATCTACCAGGCGCGCCGGCTGGCCAGCGTGCAGCGTGATCTCGCGCGAAAAGAGGACGAGTTGACCCGGCTGCGCCGCGCTAATTTGCTTATTTCATCCCGGCTGCGTTTGGAAGAAACCTTGGAAGCCATTTTGCAGATGGCGTTGGAAGTAATCAATGCGCAATATGGTATTTTCCGGCTGGTAGACAAAGACGGCCAGAACTTGATCACTCGTGCCGTGGCTGGCGAACGTATGGACCGGCCACTGGTGGAGGCTTTGCCGATCAACACGACCAGTGTCATGGGATGGGTCGCCAAGCAACGCCAGCCCGTGTGTATCCTTGATCTGCGCGCCGAGCCTTGGTCTCGAATCTACTATCCGCTGGACGCCGAGCTAGAAATGCGGTCTGAGCTAGCAGTGCCGTTGATTGGCGCAGGAGGTCGCCTGGAAGGAGTGCTCAACCTGGAAAACCCCAAGCCAGGCGCCTTTAGCGAACAAGACAGTCATCTCCTCCAGGCCTTGGCCACCCAAGCAGTTATCGCTATTCAAGAAGTGCGCCTGTTGGATGCCCTACAAGAGGTTGCCGGGCTCCTGCTAGCTCAGCCTTGTGAGCAGGTCTTGAATCGCCTTGTCGAGTTGGCTTGTGATCTCCTCAACTCGACCGCCAGCGATATCTGGACCCTGCAAGACGAGCAGCTCATCTTGCGGGCTGAAAGTTCCGGCCATCAGCCTCACGGGGCCATCCCTCTCCGTGGCAGTCTGACCGGACAGGCGATCATCAATCGTGGCCCAGTGACGATCGACAACTTGCCTATCGACTCGCAGCCCGACTGGCCCGAGCTGGCACGTGATCCAGGCTGGACTCAGGCACTAATTGTGCCCTTGCTGGCTAGCGGGGACCGTGAGCCTGTCGGCGCCCTCAGCGTCTATAGTTCCAGCTCCGACGCGGGATACTTCGCCGAGTCGGAATGGGACGAGAAAGTCCTGACCTGTCTGGCCCACTACGCTGCATTAGCCGTGGACAATGCTGCTCGCCAGGAAGCCCTGCGCGCGGCCCAGGAACAGCAGGCCGTAGCCGAGACGTTTGCTGCTGTAGGTGATATCGCCGCCAACCTGTTACACCATTTGAACAACAAAGTGGGCACCATCCCCGTGCGCGTACAGGGGATCCAGGACAAATGTCAGCCAGCCCTCTCGGCCGACCCATACCTGGCGGCCAATCTGGTGGAGATAGAGCACAGTGCGTCGGAAGCAATGGAGACAGTACGCGAGAACCTATTCCACTTGCGCCCCATCCACCTGGCAGCGGTGGACGTAGCAGCCTGTGTAGATACCGCTATCCACGCCGCCACCCTACCGTCGACCGTAGACGTGCAGGTCGAAAATCTTGAAGACTTGCCAGCGGTGGCAGCCGGTGAGCGCAGCCTAATTCTGGTCTTTGCCAACCTGCTAGAAAATGCGGACGACGCGATGGGGGGTGATGGCGTCATTACCATCCAGGGCGCGGCTCAAAATGGCTGGGTGCAAATTACTGTCAGCGACAGCGGGCCCGGCATCACACCCGACTTGCACGATCACATCTTTGAATTCAGCTTCTCCGGTCACAAGGAGACGCGCACTGGCAAACTGGGGTTTGGCCTTTGGTGGGTGAAAACCCTCATGGCCCGTCTCGGTGGCTCCGTCACCGTGGAAAGTGATGGCCGCCACGGCACTGTCTTCAGGCTCAAGTTGCCACGAGCGGAGGAGATCTCTTGAAACCGGCTGTTGTTCGTGCGCTTGTCGTCGAGGACGACCGCGCGTGGCAGCAGATTCTGGTTGAAATCCTGGCCGAGGCCGGCCTGACGGTTGACATAGCCGAAGACTTGGAAACAGCGGTGGCAAAGCTGCGGTCGATGCCCCACCGCCTGGCCGTGGTGGACATATCCCTGGGCGGCGGTGACCATCACAACCAAGATGGACTGCTGGTGCTTGACGCCATAAGCCGCCACGACCCCGGCTGCGTGCCCCTGCTCCTTACGGGCTTCGCCACCGTAGAGCTGGCTGTCAGCGCATTGACGGAGTACGGTGCGTATACTTGCCTGCGTAAAGATTCCTTCCGTCGCGCTGATTTCCGTGATTTGGTCAGCCGGGCGTTGGCCGAGGCACGCCCGCTGGCGGCCACTCAACGGGATCAGGATGAGTCCCCTGATGGTTCCTCAACGAGCCAGACAGAAGTAGCCGACGAGGTATCGGTCGAAGCAGCACTGGTGGTTGAAGACGACGCTGGCTGGCGGGGCATCCTGTCTGAACTGCTGGTCGAGGCTGGCTATCGGCCGCGCCTGTGTAGCAGCTTTGGCGAAGCCCGAGGCTATCTGCGCCGCGAGAAGTATGGTCTAGCGGTGGTGGACCTATCGCTGACAGGATCAATTGCGCCCGACGCCAATATGGATGGCTTTCAGCTACTTGCCAGCACCCAGACGCTCGGAATCCCCACCATCATGGTCAGCGGCATCGCCACAACGGATGACATTGAACGCGCTTACACGGAGCGCGGGATTTTCGCCTGCTTTGAGAAGCAAACCTTCGACCGCCACGCGTTTCTTAACACGGTGAATGAAGCCCGAGACGCCGCCAAAGCCGAGGAGGTACTTGTCCACCTGACCAGACGGGAGCGGGAAGTGCTTAGACTGGTGGCTCAGGGGCTCTCCAACAAAGAGATTGCCAAGGCGCTGGTCATCACCACCAATACCGTGAAACGTCATCTCAAATCCATATTCGAGAAGCTGGGGGTTCACACCCGGGCTGCGGCGGCTGCCAAAGCAATCAGCGCCGGCGTTCCGGCCGAGTGGCCAGAAACCGGCGCGAGGAGTCCTCGTGG
>JAUVPY010000328.1 GCA_030598425.1 Anaerolineae bacterium | reverse complement strand
GCGCCCTCTACCTCTCGGCATCGTTCAACTCTCCTCCACACAAACGACATCACATCTATAGTGTATCATACTATAGACTATTTGTCAATAGTAACCTGAGAGGACCCGGAGAACAGGGGGGAGTTTTTCAAATCTGTATATTTCGGGTGGCCTAACTTGCCGATTTACGGAGTCATCGTTATACTTTGAACCTGTCTTGGTCGCTGTTCCGAGATCTGATACTTGTCTGTCGTGGTTCTGAGACTAAGGAGCCTCAGGGAGGAGCTAACTATGACTAGAGTCTTTGTCACTGGCTTGGGGGCGATTACGCCCATTGGCAACGATGTTCCAACATATTGGCAGAACCTCACCGATGGTGTCTCGGGTGCGGGGCCTATCACCACCTTTGACGCCAGTGACTATTCGGTTCGTATAGCCTGTGAGGTAAAAGACTTTGACCCAGCCCAATGGATGAACCGGAAAATGGCCCGGCGCACTGCGCGCGTCACCCAGTTCGCGGTAGGCGCAACCCGGCAGGCGCTGGACGACGCTGGTCTGACAATTGACGGGGACAACCGCGATAACGTGGGTGTGGTCATTGCTACCGGCGGTGGCGGCATCAGTTTGGCCGAAGAGGGGGCGTATATCTTACGCGACAGGGGTCCACGTGCCGTCAGTCCTCTCTTATTGCCCGGCCTTATGCCCAATGCTGCCTCCTGTTTGGTTTCGATAGAGACAGGGGCGAGAGGGCCGGTGCTGACCTCAACGTTAGCTTGCGCCAGTGGCAACTATTCGATGATCGAAGCCTATCACTTTCTGCAACGAGGTGAGGCCGACGTGATCATCGCCGGGGGTACCGAATCGGCCATCACACCGGTATCCTTTGCAGCGGTAGCCCGCATGGGCGCATTGTCGAGCCGCAATGACGACCCACAACGTGCCAGCCGTCCCTTCGACGCCCAGCGTGACGGTTTTGTATACGGTGAAGGCGCGGCGGTCATGATCTTGGAGACAGAAGAGCATGCTCGGGCGCGAGGCGCCAAGATTTATGCCGAGGTGTTGGGCGGGCGTCTGACCGGCGATGCTTTTCACATCACTGCGCCCGACCCGGAAGGTGACGGAGCCGTACGGGCGATGGAAGGAGCCATAGAGGGTGCTGGCCTACAACCGACCGATATCGATGTGATCTATGCCCACGGCACCAGCACCCCGCTCAACGATGGTACTGAGACTAAGGCGATCAGGCGAGTCTTTGGTGAGCACGCGGACAATTTGGCTGTTACAGCCACAAAATCTATGCTTGGTCACCTGATGGGAGCTGCGGGGGCGGTCTCGGCCCTGGCTGCTGCCTTGACGCTTCAGGAGGGAGTTATCCCTCCCACGATCAATTATGAGTACCCGGACCCAGAGTGTGACCTGGATTACGTGCCTAACCAGGCACGCCGTGCCGAGGTGGATGCAGCGCTCGTAAATGCATTTGGCTTTGGTGGCCAGAACGTTGTTCTGGTCATGAAACGCTATTCTAGTTGACAATATTTGTCCGATAAAAACGCTCGTGGTATAATCGCTGGCGTTCTGCTGGATCAGCTTTCGACTGCTGGGTTCGATTGTCCCCTGTTGGAAGTTGGCGAGGCGAAACTTGCCTCACCAACGCTTTGCGATGGGAATCCCACTCGAAGTTCGGTGCCGGGGTGGAGCTTACCCCGGATACCGACGGAAGTGTAAAAAATGCGCCGGTTCGCAATCACGATGGGGTTGGCCTTTCAGGTAGGTGGCTTCATCGCGTGTTCGGTGCTGGGATCGTTCTTCGTAGGCTTGTGGCTTGATCGTCGCTTGGGTACCACGCCGTGCTTGATAATCCTGTTTGTCATGATCGGGTTTGCTCTGGCTGTGTTCGGTGCTTATCGCACGGCGAACCAGATGAGTGAGCGTAGACAGGGAGGTCGCTCGACGAATGAGTAGATTATTCAAAGTGATCGCGGCTGTCGTCCTGGGGCTTGCAATCTTGGTTGCCGGCAGTATACTCTTGCGCTTTCAAATGCCCGCGGTGGAGATCAGGGCCGAGGCACTCCCCGGTGTGACCTTTGGGAGCCTGCACGTTTCGAATGCCCTTGTGACCGCGTTGTTGGTGGACATCCTGTTAGTGGGTTTGGCCATCATCGGGACCCGCAAAATGCAACTCGTTCCCTCAGGCGTGCAGAACTTGGTAGAGTGGATCATCGAAGCGCTCTATAACCTGACGGAGCGAACCGCAGGTAGCAAGTGGACCCCTCGCTTCTTCGCCGTTGTAGCCACCATTTTCCTTTACGTCCTCTTCTCGAACTGGTTTGGCTTGATCCCTGGCCTGGCTGCTTTTGGTTTCTGTGCCGAGCATCACGTAGAGGAAGAGCACGCGGCCGCGCCCGGTCTGGCTGCGCCTCTCTTGGATCATCCTGAAGACGATCCCAGGCCGCCCATTGGGTGTGAGACCGGTCAGGTGATCATCCCTCTCTTCCGCTCCCCGAGCACTGACTTGAACAATAACTTCGCCCTGGCGCTCGTTGCGGTTGGAATGACCCAAGTGTTCGGTGTGATGGCATTGGGCGCTGGCTACTTCACCAAGTTCTTCAACGTTAAGGGCATGATCCGTGCCTTTGGGCCGGATGAGCACGGCCAGCGGCGCGGCTGTTCTGGAATGCTGGGTGCTTTTATGTTCGGTGCCATTGACTTTTTCGTGAGCATCCTGGAGTTGATCAGCGAGCTGGCCAAGATACTCTCGTTCTCTTTTCGTCTCTTCGGCAATATCTTCGCTGGAGAGGTGATGTTAATAGTCCTTTCGGCGTTAGTACCGCTGCTCCTGACCATCCCCTTCCTGGGGCTGGAGGTCTTCGTCGGTCTAATCCAGGCCTTTATCTTCTTCATTCTCACCGTGGCCTTCTTCACCATTGCCACCACATCCCACGATCACGGGGAAGAACAGCATTAAGGTCTTGTCCGACAACCCTGGACGCGGCGGATTAGGGTTTTTCTTGAGCAATTCTGGGTAAGTACTGAACTTGCCAACTGCAAAGCAATCGTCAATAGAAACTAAGGAGGCAAAGAACACATGGACGCTGAAAGTGTAAAATTGTTGGCTGCCGGTCTGGCGATTGGTGTGGGGGCTCTTGGCCCGGGCATTGGTATTGGTATTTTGGTCTGGGGTGCGTTGACCGCCATAGGGCGCAACCCTGATGCCACACCGGACATTCAGACCAACATGTTTATCGGTATTGCCTTTGCCGAGGCTATCGCTATCTATGCATTGGTGGTGGCGTTGATCCTCATTTTCGTCGCTTAACCTGTCATACAGGGCGATATTCCCTTCGGAAAGGAGGATCGAGATTTGGAAGCACTACAACCTTTGGGGCTTGACCCTGCGCTCTTCATAGCCTATCTAATCAACTTTGTCATCTTGCTCTTCCTGCTACGTCTCTTCGCGTACAAGCCAATATTGAAGATGCTGGCCGAGCGGAAGCAGAAGATCCAGGAGTCACTGGAAGAGGCTGATAAAGTCCGCCAGGAAGCCGAAGTCCAACGAGCCGAGTTCCAGGGTGAGTTGGAGGAGGCGCGCAAGACCTCTCAGGAGGCGGCGGCACGCGCCGCTCAGGAAACTGAGAAGATGCGCGAGGCCTTATTGGTCGAGGCGCGTAAGGAAGCCGAGCAGATTCGGGAGCAGTCGCACCAACAGGTCGAAGTGGAACGCCAGCAGGCCATGTCCGAATTGCAGTGCCAGACGGTTGACCTGGCTGTAGATTTGACCCGCAAGGTGCTCGGCGAGACGGTGGCGGTGGACGAACAGGCTCAGCGGCAGCTCATTCAGCAATTCTTGCAGGAATCAGGAGATCTATCGTGAGCGCAGCCAAGTACCCGAAAGGGGAAGAGCTCGCACGGACATACGCCCAGGCCGCCTACCAGCACACGACAGAAGGTTGGGTGAGCGCGCTAAACAGTGTCCAGGACCGGCTGGCGGCCGATCCTGCCTTGCAGGCTGACCTTAACAACGGTGAGGTCGGCTTTGCTGAGCGCCAGGCTCGGTTTGAAACGATTTTGCCGCCGGATACCCGGACGGACGTGAGGAATTTCTTGTACCTTCTGCTCCGCGAAGGGCATCTCGGGATGCTGGGTGACGTCGTTGCCGACTTGACACGTCTCTCGACTCGGGGGCCAGAGGCGCAGGTGGCACACATTACCAGTGCCGTGCCGCTCACCTCCGATGAAAAGGAAGCCTTCCGGCAGCGGATCCACGCCCGCTTTGGTCCCGACGTAGACCTGGATTTTCGCGTGGATTCATCCAT